>JAVQWE010000346.1:0-3621 GCA_033579175.1 Phycisphaerales bacterium
GGCCCGCCCTTCAATCCTCAACCCTGCTCCGCGGCTCTGCCCGCAGCGTGCCCCACATTCCCTTCGCCACCCGATTCTGGCGCGAGCCACCACAGGAATTCGCTGTTGCCTCCCCGCCCGCGAATCGGGCTGACAGTTTCCGCGAGGATGCGCAACCCGCATGCGTGCACGTCATTTCGAACCTTCGCGAGCACGGCGTCGATCGCACCTTCCGCAAGCACTCCCGCCCGTAACTTCGTGCGGTCGGCCTCGTAATGAGGCTTGACCAGCGACACGATCGACCCTCCCGCTGCCAGCAGCGCCGTGGCCCGTGGAAGCAGGTGCTTCTGCCGGGTCCAGCCGGCATCGACGACGACCAGTTCGACCGGTTCCGGGAGGACCACGTGCATGGCGTTGGTGCGCTCCATGACAACCACACGCGCATCTGTGCGCAGCCGCCAGTCCAGCACCCCATAGCCGGTATCCACCGCATACACCCGCAGCGCCCCTCGACGCAGCAGGCAGTCCGTGAATCCCCCAGTGGAGCAGCCGAGGTCCGCGCAGCGCCAGCCTCGAACATCGATTCCGAATGCCTGCAGGGCATGATCGAGCTTGTTCCCGCCCCGGGAAACGAATCGGGTGCTCTCTGCGGACACGGTGCGGATCATACCCCAGCCGCCACATCGGCGGCTGCGCCCGTGACCGGGAGACCCACCGCTTGACGCAGCCCGAAGCGACTTGCCGCTGACTGGCCCGTTGACGCCATGGGCGAGGACAGCCGATGGCTCTGCCGTTCGCCGCCGAGCATCGACGCGGCCGGCAGCGTCGCAGTCGCCGGCAGACCAGCTCTCGCCCGCCACCCTTTGGCGGTTCATCCACCGCAGCAGCCTTGGCGCGCTGGCGGGTTTGGCGTTGTCAGGGGTCGGAGGTGGGTTGCCTTCGACCCGCCTCGACCCTCAGCCCGGCGCGGCATGGCGAGGAATCGACGTTTTCAATGGTTCGCATCGTCCTTTCTACGACCAGTTGGCCGCGTTGAAGAAGCTTCCGGAGTCATCCCGGTGGACGCGTCGAATGGCGCGTTCTGCGAGTCGGCGGATCGGAGCGTCGAGCCGTGCGAGTTGCCCTCGAAGCCACGCTGCCGCCGCCGGGAAACTCAGCCTTGCGGCGATCATGGGATCGTCTGCGAGGGTGAGCAGAACGAAGGCCGTCATGAGCGGGTCGGGGGGCATTCGACCGACTGGCTGGTACGGCCAGCCTCCGGTCAGTTCCTGCTGAGATTGCAGAAAATCCAGCGCACGTTGCACCGCCTGACCGCTGCCACCGCCACAACGTAAGGCTCGAAGCGCCAGGACCGTGACTGCCAAGTCGCCCCAGCTTCCATCTTCGTGCTGCGATGCCAGGAGGGTTCGAATGAGCCGTCCGGAAAGGGGCTGATGAGCCTGCCCCAGCTCATCGAGCCGGATCACCCCCACCGCCGCCGCCGCCACCGGCCCCAGCAGGTGCCGGGCAACTGCCAGCAATTCCGGCCTGCCGACGGCAATTTCCGCGACGAGTCGGGAATGTTCCTTGGCGTTCCACAGCCTGTCGAGTTGCCGGATTGTGGTCATGCGCACCTCATCCTTAAGGTATTTGTTAGCCAATACATATACCGAACAATAGTCCTTGTCAACTGAAAAATTTGGAAAATGTTTGGTTCAGGGTCCAATGGCTCGTCCGGGGGTGGGGTGGAGCCCGACAGGACCGCGCGGCTGCGGCAGGATGACGCGTAACCACAAGCGCGGTTGGCGCATCTTCACTCAGCAGGTACGAATGAACGTCGTTTCGGCGGTGGATCAGCCCGGACCTGTCCTGCTCTGCTGGCAACCTCGGCCGATTCATTCAACCAGAAGGCGTACGTGCGGTTTCTGCACTTCATCTGGAATCACACTCTCAACAGCGTGCCTTTTGGCATCGCGCTGATGGCGATGATTGCCGTGTACATCGCGGTGGGCAGCGGGATTGTCTCGGTGCGCGAGTATTTCGAAATGAACGAGTTGCAGTTCTTCAGCGCCTGGCCGCTGGTGGTGCTGATGATTCTGCTGGTGCTGAACCTGTGCACGGTCACGCTGGTGCGGATTCCTTTCACGCCCCCGCGTTACGGCGTGTGGTGTGTTCACGTGGGGATTGTCACGTTGATTTTCGGCATGTTCGCCTATTACTGGCGGAAGACAGAAGGCCTGATGCTCATCCCCATCGGGCGAACTGCCGAACACTTCTACGATTCGTTTGAGCGGGCGTTGTATACGCGAGTGGATCGGCGTCAGGCGTTGCCGGTGCCGCTCAGCCGGCTGCCAAGGTTTGCGTCCTATCCGGCCGGCACCCCCGAAGCCGAGCGGCTGAACGCCCCGGGTCTGCGCGACATCAGGCCGGTGTTCATGGTGTCGCAGGGCAACGAAATCCGTCAGCGTTCGCTGGGAGAGGAACTGGGGCTGACTGTCGAGCCTGCCATTGACATTATCGGTTATCACCCCTATGCGGAAGTCATCACGGAATTCCATGAGGATGCCGAACCCGGCCATGGAAAGATCGGCATCAGACTGCAAATGACCGACCGGCTCCAGAACCGCCAGGCCGAGAGCTGGCTGGTGGAAGGCTCGGGTGATGCCGGACAGGCGGTGCTGTTTGAAACGATGTTTGAGCACCGCCACGCCGCCGACTCCGCCGCGCTGGACAGGCTGATCGAGGCTGCCTCCCGGCTGCACCGGCTCGATATTCTCGTGGCCGGAGAGCCGATGACGCAATTCGTGGAGGTGGGCAGAAGTTATGAGTTAGGCAAGTCCGGTTACAGCATCACCATCGAAAGCTATGTTCCCAACTGGCGAACGATGCAGGGGGACATCGTTGACCTGCTGACGTTTCTGGTGCGCTCGCCGACGATGACCTTCCGCCGGCAGGTGATCCCCGGGCGGACAAATCCCACGGACTGGAAGCTCGATGAGCCGGATGCCGGTCCGATGGGCAAGCGTCAGGAAAAGCCGCTGGATGATCAGCTCAAGACGCTCTACACCTTCAACGATCCGCTGCGCCTGCTGCCGGCAGGACCGAGCGAGAAATTTACACTGGTGACCGTCGGTGAACGGGAAATCGTTGCGATCCACACCGGCCGCGATCGTGCCGCCGAAGTCCGGCGCTACCCCGACGGCCGCGGGGAGATTGAGGTCATCCAGATGCCCCGGAGGGGACCATTCCAGCCCCGGTTGAGTGAGGAAGAAATCGCGAAGCTGCCGCGCGTGCAGGTTTCATTCGAGAGGCGTCAGAACATCCGGCGCAGCGACCGTGTGCGCGACATTCCCAAGGCGCAGCGCGATCGCGATGAAGGCGCCACCGGGCGGAAGCAGATCGTCACAGTGCGAGTAAGAGCGGGCGACTGGTCCACCGTCGAACACATCCCCTTCACGCAGTGGACGGCCGAGGATTTCGTCCGCTGGGAAGGTCCGATGATCCAGATTCCCGGCGCCAGCAAACCCCTGCGCCTGCAACTGGGCAACACCCTTCACCCGATGCCTGCGCGCGTGAAGGTTGAGCGTTTTGACCTGGTGCCTTACGCCGGGGGCGAGAAGTCGGCCGGCAGCATGATGCGCGACTTCCGCTCCACGCTGCGCA
>JAVQWE010000347.1:0-3604 GCA_033579175.1 Phycisphaerales bacterium
TGCCTGAACAACTCGCCTTGGCCCTGCGCCCGAACATGGGTGCCGGGGCCTTGGCTTGCCGGTCGGAGCGCGTGTCGCAGACCTGCAACAGTCCTGCCGACGGGTTGCCCGTCACGGGCTTGCCGGCAATGGCGTGGCGGCGAAGCGGCTGTTGGCGATGCGAATCCGTCGGTTCGGGTCAGGCTCGTTGGGCAGCAGTCGGCTGCCAAACAGGATCACCAGCAGGGAAACCACGTTCACCCCCAGCAGGAACAACGCCATCTTCCCGCCGACACGCATGTGCGCCCGGCCCGTGCCGCCCCACCACCAGACGGCGAAGCCCGTGGCCAGCAGCAGCAGCAGGCTCACGGGAATCATGCCGCGCCAGGAAATCATCATGAGCTGGTCGAAGCGGAAGCGTGGCAGACTCCAGCGTACCCACATGAACACGAACAGGATCAGGATCGTCTTGACGAACACCACCACCGACCGCACCACGCACACCAGCAGCGATTCCGTCACGCTCGGCACCGCAGGGTTCACACCCCCGCAGTACTGCGGCCAGAACCGGTCCACGAACGGCAGATGCCACCCCCCGAAGAACAGCACCACGCACACGGCCGCGGTGGTGATCATTCCCGCATACTCGGCCAGGAAGAACATCGCAAACCGCATGGAAGAATATTCGGTGTGATAACCCCCCACCAGTTCGGCTTCGCACTCGGCCAGGTCGAATGGCGCCCGGTTGGCCTCGGCGTGGATGCACACCAGGAACATCAGGAACGCCAGCGGGTGGATGAACACATTCCACGCCGGCACCAGACCCCCCCACATCCACGCCTGCTTATCCACGATTTCAGCCAGATCCAGCGTGCCGAACAGCACCACGATCGTCAGCACCGCCAGACTCAGCGGAACCTCGTAGCTGATCATGTTCGCCGTCGCCCGCAACCCCCCCAGGAATGAATACTTGTTGTTGCTGGCCCAGCCCCCCACCACCACCCCGTACACCGCCAGCGACAGCACCGCCAGCACAAACAGCACTCCGATATCCAGCCGCGCAATCTGAAAATACCACCAGTAGGTCGCGTCTACCACTGTCGCAGACGGGCGAATCACCTCCCCGCGCGCATTCAGCTCGGCAGCGCGAAGGTAGGGTTCTGAGGCGCTGATCAACTGTGCGCCGGCGGGGAGGCTGGCGGCGAGGGCGGCCTGAACCGCGCCGGGATCGCGCGGATCGACCGTTGCAGGAATCTCAAACGTCCCTCGACTCTGCTTGATTCCCCCGAACGGCACCACCGCGATCGAGATGATCACCACCACGATCATGATCATCGGCGCCAGCGTGAACAGCACGGGATCGGCCTTGCGCGGGCGATAATCTTCCTTCAGGATGAACTTCAGCCCGTCGGCCAGCGGCTGACCCAGACCCTTCATCCCCTTCAGCCATGAGAGAAACGGCAGCCCGAAGTCAAACCCCACGCGGTTCGGCCCGAGGCGATCCTGAGCGTAGGAAGCCACCTTCCGTTCCAGAAGGATCAGGTAGGCCACCAGACCCAGCACGGCAAGATGAATGATCACCGTGATCGGCAGCCACGGCGGAATCCAGTTCGTCAGCAGTTCCATCACGTTGCTCATAGTGTCCCAGTCAGCCCGTTGGCCTGCGCCGCACCCCTGCCCCGGCGGACGACCGCCCGACGCCGGCGCAGGCCGCGTTCAGTTCTTCAATGTGAGAGAATTCACCATCGCCTCCACCAGCGGGCGGTATTTCTCTTCGGTTTCCACCAGCCAGGTGGATGAGACGATGTACACTCTCGGTCCGGCGATGAAAAACCATTGTGTGGAGACTGCCGTCGTGCCCTGCGCCGGGGTGTGCGCGACGATCTTCCGCGCCGGCACGCCGGCGACCGTCGTCCGCGTGTCGGACGTGGGCTTGTACCCCTCCAGCCGGACGCGAAACGAATCTTTCACCCGATCCACCAGTTCGTCCAGATCGGCCTCCTCCTGTTTTTCGACGACGATCACGTTCAACCGCTCGGCGAAGAGGTCTTCCTCGCTGTCGCCAGGGGAAATGAGATTGGCGATCATCCCCGGCCGGTCGGGCGCGCTGGGAGTCCAGTCCGGCGGGTGCTTCAGCGACAGCGATTTATCTTCGCTGGTGAATTCCACCGCATCCCCACCCTGCCCGAAGGCCTGGGGGGTTGCCGCGGCCAGCAGCATCATCGTGAAAAATCGGAGAATCGACATTCCATCCCTTTCGCGGGCGCAACGCCCGTGCCACCGGTCACAATTCGACGAACTCGAATGCCGGCTCGGTGCGGTTTTCTTCCGTCGGCAGGGTGACCCCGGCAAAATCGCCCCCCAACTCGGCTCGGACGGCCTCGGCAGAAAAGCGACCCGTTCGACCCAGCAGCTTATGGAAGACCGCGCCTTCCACCTGCGCGCCTTCCGGCGGGGGAATTGCCGCCTCAAACGCCTGAAGCCGGCCTTGAAAGTTCTCCCAGCAGCCGGATTTTTCGGCCCAGGCGGCGGCGGGAAGCAGCACCTCGCAGTTGCGCGTCAGCACGTTGGGGAGGATGTCCTGCACGACCCGCACCCCGCTTCGTAACGGCTCGGGCAGCTCGGCCCCCAGCCAATCTGAAAGATACCCCCCCACGATCCAGCCACCGGCAAACCGCCGATTGCCGTTCCGGAATGAATCCCAGTCCGCCTGCGGGCCACCCAGTTGCCGCAGAATCCGCTCGATGCCCCGTCGATTCGGAACCTTTTCGCCCTGGATGCGGAAGGTCTCGCGCCCGTCCAGATAGTGACGGAACACCTCATCTTCCTGCCTCGGGACCGGACCCACCACCAGCAGAGCTTCAGGGTCGATCGACCGGATCAGCGTCCCCAGCAGAAAGGCTTCTTCGCAGCTCATCATCGGCGAGAGCACAGCATAGAGGCTGCCCGGCCCGTTCTGGCCCGCCAGACGCCTCAGCTCCCGATGCGCCGTCTCCAGTGCGTCATTGAACGCGCAGGCCGTCAGCATGCCCATTTCCCGGCGCATGGCCTGCCGGAGGCGGTTTTCGGCATGCACGGCCTTGTAGGCGTATCGGGTGTCGTCGCTGATCCACCACTGATTCACCTCCGGATGGAAGCGCGGCTTGATGCGGTAGATCACCCCTTCGTTCCATTCCAGCCAGATGTTCTCCCCCCCGGCGTCCACAGGGGAGATGCTCGGCGTGCGCTTCAGAAGCCACACCCGCTGCTTGAAAAGAAAATTCTTGTCCAGCAGCGCGCCCACAGGGCAGAGGTCTACCACGTTGCCGCTCAGACGGTTGTTCAGCGGCTTGCCCGGGAAAATCTGAATCTCCTCCCGGTGCCCGCGACCCTCCACGTACAGCTCCCCCGTCCCGCTGATCTCCCGCGTGAAACGCACGCAGCGGGTGCACATGATGCACCGGTCGGCATACAGCAGCACGTGTTCCCCCACGTCTTTCTTCGGCTTCTTGGCTTTGTCCTCCTCGAACCGCGACTGCGCACGCCCGTATTCGTAGGAATAGTCCTGCAGCAGGCATTCCCCCGCCTGATCGCACACCGGGCAATCCAGCGGATGGTTGATCAGCAGATATTCCATCACCTGCTT
>JAVQWE010000348.1:0-3598 GCA_033579175.1 Phycisphaerales bacterium
ACAGCAAACGTGATCTGAACCTGCACTTTGTCAGCAATGTGGATGGCACGCACATCGCTGAAACACTGCGGAAACTCAGCCCCGAAACCAGCCTGTTCATCATCGCCAGCAAAACCTTCACCACGCAGGAGACCATCACCAACGCCGGCACCGCCCGCAACTGGTTTCTGGACAAGGCCGGCGACCCGAAGCACATCGCCAGACATTTCGTGGCACTTTCCACGAATGAGAAGGAAGTCACCCGCTTCGGGATTGACAAGTCCAACATGTTCGAATTCTGGGACTGGGTCGGCGGGCGGTATTCGCTCTGGAGCGCGATCGGGCTGCCGATTGCCTGTTCGATTGGTTTTGACAATTTCGAACAACTGCTTGCCGGCGGGCACGATATGGATGAACACTTCCGGACGGCGCCGCTGGAAGGCAATCTGCCTGTCATTCTGGCCGTCATCGGCGTCTGGTACAACAACTTCTTCGACGCACAAACCCTGGCCATCCTGCCGTACGACCAGTATCTGCACCGTTTTGCCGCTTACTTCCAGCAGGGGGACATGGAGAGCAACGGCAAATCCGTCCGCCGGGACGGGCAACGGTGCGATTACTCCACCGGGCCGATCGTCTGGGGAGAGCCGGGCACCAACGGTCAGCACGCCTTCTATCAGCTGATCCATCAGGGCACAAAGCTGGTTCCATGTGATTTCCTTGCCCCGGTGCACACGCACAACCCCCTTGGAGAGCACCATCGCATTCTGCTGAGCAACTTCTTCGCGCAAACCGAGGCCCTGGCGATGGGCAAGACCGAGTCCGAAGTCCGCGCCGAGCTTGCCGCTGCCGGGCTGAACGGAGAACGGCTGGAAGCGCTGGTGCCGCACAAGGTCTTCGAGGGCAACCGTCCGACCAACAGCATCCTCTTTGACAGACTCGACCCGCGCACGCTCGGGCGACTGATCGCGATGTATGAGCACAAAATCCACGTGCAGGGAGCCATTTGGAACATCAACAGCTACGACCAGTGGGGCGTGGAACTGGGCAAACAGCTCGCTAAGGCCATCCTGCCGGAGCTGAGCGATGACAAGCCCGTGACCACCCACGATTCCTCAACCAACGGGTTGATCAACTACTACAAGGAACGGCGCCGCCGGTGATTGGCTCCCCTCGAACGCTTGGCGCCCCACCTCAAGCCCGCCGGGCAGGTCACGTGGAACCGGCTGAACCTCCGCTCCCTTCCGAGCCCTCCTGCGACAGCCGCTCTTTCAGCCGCTGCTGCACCAGTCTCGGATTCAGCCCCTTGCTGCTCTTCATGATCGCCCCTACCAGCCAGCCCAGCGCCGCCTGCTTGCCACCGCGGTAATCCTGCAGGGATTTGGGGTTCTGCGCGATCAGGGCGTCGATCGCCGCGTCGATTGCCTCCATGTCGGCCGACTGCAGCAGCTGCAGTTCCCGGGCAGCCTCCATGGCGGAGGCGTCGGCCCCGCGCTCCAGCAGTCTTTCGAACAGAGCCGGCGCCGAGGAGGCGGCGACGGCACCGGTATCGATCAGTCCTGCGACCTGAGCGACCTGGGCCGGGCTGAGCCCCACCGTCGCGATCGAGCACGAACGGTCGTTGGCCAGTTTCTGAACGACGTTGATCAGCAGATTGGCCACGCGGCGCGCCTCCCCCCCCGCCGCCAGAGCCGATTCATAGAAGTCGCCCACGCCTCGATCGGACGTCAACGCGGCGGCGTCGGCGGCGCTCAGGCCCAGCACGCCGGTGTAGCGTGCGCGGCGCTGCATCGGCAATTCAGGAATCTGCGCCTTCAGCTCCGCCAGCCATGATTCACTGACAACCACCGGCACCAGATCAGGATCGGGAAAATAGCGGTAATCGTGCGCCTCTTCCTTGTCCCGCTGGTGGAAGGTCGATTGCGTCTTCTCATCCCATCCGAACGTGCTCTTGCGACCGAGCGAACCGGATTCTTCCCATTGACGCAACTGCCGCGAAATCTCGTAGGCGGTTGCGCGCTCCAGAACGCTGAAGGAATTGAGGTTTTTTATCTCGGTGATGGCGGTCTTGTGGACCACCCCCGATTCGTCTGTGATGTGCAGATTGATGTTCGGCTCGAATCGCAGGTGACCCAGCTGCATCTGTCCGCCGCTCACACCCAGAAACTGCACCAGTTTCTGCAGTTCCTGTGCGAAGATGGCCACCTGCCGCGCCGTCGAAAAATCCGGTTCCGTCACGATCTCCAGCAGGGGTGTGCCTGCACGGTTCAGATCCACGATCGAATAATCGATCGGATAGCCGCCCGGCGCCTCGTGCAGCAGCTTGCCGGCGTCTTCCTCCAGGTGTGCGCGGCGGATGCGGATGCGCACCGGCTGACCCCGCTCGTCGGGGAACTGAAACACCCCGTCCCGGCACAACGGAAGATCATATTGCGAAATCTGATAGTTCTTCGGGAGATCAGGGTAGTAATACGATTTGCGATCCCACTTGGTGAACGGGCTGATCCGGCACCCCAGCGCCAGACCCGTCTTGATCGCGAATTCCACCGCCGCACGATTCATCACCGGAAGCGTGCCCGGCAGACCCAGCACCTGCTCATCCACGGCGCTGTTGGGTTCCGGCGCAGCATCCCCCGGGCGCAACGCGCCCGAAGCGTTGGCCACTCCCGTGAACACTTTGGATTTCGTCGCGAGCTGAACGTGAATTTCCAGCCCGATCAGCGCGCGGAAAGATGCGATCGAACGCGTCGGCATGATCCGCCAGCCTACCGGGAATCCTCCCGGATCGGGAGTCCACCCCGACGGCAATCCTCCGGAAATCCGGCAGGCGCTTCTGGCATCACTCCACCCGGCTGATCCCTTCGGAAGCGGGGCCGCAACGGCCGTGGCTGTGACGATTGCCCGGCAGACTGACCGAAACCGGCCGCACACCTGATCGGCGGTCCGCACCACCTGCCCGTGGCCGGCAGAGATCAGGCCGTTGGGCCTGAACGTTGAGCGACGGTCGCATCCGCCGGCTGACAACTAAGTCGAGTCATGACGATGGCAGCAGCCCGAACGGCAATTGCGAAGGTTGATCACATGGCTCGAGATCAGCAGCGCGCTTCCGATCATCGTGAGGATCGAACCCAGCGGCAGTTGAAACTGTTCATGGTCGGCCGCGGCGTGGGGGAGAAACACTGCCGTCCACACCAGAATCCCCCCGGCCGATCCCATGGTGATCGGGAGCCAGTGCCCATGCCGCCGGTAGCCTCGATACAGGGCAAACGACGCGACGGCGGTGACGACAACGGCAAGCACCCGATGAACGATCGGCGAGTGGAATGCCTCACCAAGGGTGGGCAGCATCAGCAGAAGCACCGGGGTAAGGATGCAGTGAATTCCGCAGGCCAGAGAAACGGCAACCCCTGCGGCATCGACGGCGGAGGAATCGCGTCGAGCCGGGGTCGGTGCGGCCGAGGGAACCTGCTTGGGCATCGGGCTGGCCAGATTCACACCCATCCATCAGATCATATTGCAACGCAGTTGCATTTACAACCTGCTGGCGGCCGCCCACTCCCCCCCCCGCCCCGGCTGAAGCCCCCCACCCAGAAAGGCCTGACCTCGGAGAGTTCCCCCG
>JAVQWE010000349.1:0-3591 GCA_033579175.1 Phycisphaerales bacterium
ATTGCCCAGGCAAGGAGGGCGCGTCAGCAGGCGAAGGACGAAAGGGGATTTGACTTCGATTACGCCCAGGCAGAGAGAGACCCCAGGTTCCGGGAATCGCGGCGCGGGTTGCTGGAGGAATTCCCGGAAATCGAGCGGGAAACGCCGCTGGAGGATCTGGAACACAAGCAGCTCTATGCCAACCCCTATGCTGAGTATCTGCAGGGCTTGTTTTTCCTGTATTCGGGGTTCCCCGGGGACCGGGAAGTCGGTCGCACCGCAATCCGCAACGCCGCAGGCATGAGGCGCAACACCTACCTGCTTTCCGATGTTGCCTTCGCCGAAACCGCCGCCGCCCGCGGCTCGACCCCGCCCCGGGTGTTTGTGATCTTCGAAAGCGGGATGGCTCCGAAGAAGGTGGAATATCGTCTCGACGTGCCGGTGGTTTTATATAACCTCGCCATTCATGATACGAAGGTTGACTATTTCGGGATTGCCATTCCAGCACTCAGGAAAGTGGGGTTCGACCACCCGTGCCTTCTGGTGACCGCGGATGGAAAGACGATGGAGACGGAGATTCTGGCGGACATGGATGCCATCATCGCCCGGGAATACAAGAATGAGCTCCCGCTGATTATCACCCGCGCAGTCATCCGGTCGGTCTCAAAAATGGTGGTACAGTATGCCACCGCCAAGGCGTTGGAAGACGAAGATCCCTACGTGCAATTGCTGGGGCGTGCTGCAGTCGCCATTTACAGCGCCGCCACCAATCAGGCCGACACCCGCACGTGGCGAACCCTGCCCAAGAATGTGCAGTTGGCCAGTTTTCCCCCCCCGTCTGACGGACAGGTTCTGCTGGAATTTCCCGACGGGCGGATGATCACCAGTGTTTCCGTGGACCCGAATCGGGCAACGCTGATCTGGGTGCGCTGCCCTAGCATCTCGGCGCCGGCGATTGTCAAGCAGCTTTATCTGAATTAAGAAGGTGGAATGATGCTTCGAGGTTTCCTGATTGGTCTGGTGGTGTTTGCCGCTTGCGGGTGTGCCAAGCCGGTAAGTACCGTCAATATCTCCTCCAGCGGGCGGTATGAGTGGATCAGAACTGACTCAGAGCTGAGCCAGAAGGCCGCCGTCGTTGGGGTCAACAAAGCCCGGGAAGGCGATCTGCTGCGTGTTCAGGTGCAGGTGCAGAATCAGAGCTCGTACCCCGCTGAGTTCATGTACCGCTACGTCTGGCTTGATAACAACGGCATGGAAGTGCATACCCCGCTGACCACCTGGCAGAGGGTCCACATCCAAGGTCGCCAGACGATTGCCCTCAACGGGATTGCGCCGGATGCGCGCTGCGCTGACTGCCGGCTCGAGATCAAGCGGCCTGATCGCTAGAAGTTCATTGGCGACTTGACGAATCGTTGGAGTGTGGGCACTGTCAGCAGAATCTGCGGAAAGAGAGGCCACCATGTCCAGTTCTCGAAAGACTGTCACGACGTTCGCGATCATGCTGCCCCTCGGGTTGGGAACGTTTGCAGGGTGTGAATCAACGGCACGTCCCCGGGAAGTAGATGAATCCCGCTCGATCACGTCGCAGAACCTTGACATCCAGAACTTCAACGGCGCGGCCAAGGCGCTGACCGAGCAGATGCTGGCCTCTCCCCGGGTGCAGCAGGAGCTGGATCGCATCTACGCAGCCACGGGAAGACGCCCGCTTGTGAAGGTAGATCGGGTCCGCAATGACACCGGCCTGAAAATCAACATGATCGACTACGTGGTGGCCCCGATCGAAGAGGTTCTGACCAACAGCGGCAAAGTCGATTTTGTCTCCGAAGACTCGATCTCCCATGATCAGGCCGCTCAGGCGGAGCTGCTGCGAGGCTCGCAGCCGCGCCTGCCCGATCTGGTGCTGTACGGCGTGGTGAGCAAGCTTGCCACCGGCGCGGGCGACACCAATCAGAACGCCTTCACGTTCCAGATGCGGCTGGCCGACGCCAACAGCAACACGAACTTTTTCGTCGGCAGCAAGCAGATCATCAAGCAGGTCGGACGCAGTGCTTTCTCCTTCTGACGGGCCGGCAGGAATGCACCCCGTCGCGCCGGCAGATGGCGGGCGCGGCGGGGGGTTCAGCGGGCGTATTCCACGGTTCGAACTTCGCGCAAGACCGTAACCTTGATTTCTCCCGGATAGGTCATATCGCTCTCGATCTTCCTGCTGATGTCCCGTGCCAGCTTGGCGCTGGTGCGGTCATCCACCAGTCGGGCATCGACAATCACACGCACCTCACGACCCGCCTGAATGGCGTAGGCCTGCCGCACACCGTCGAAGCTGCCGGCCAGATCCTCCAGTTCCTGCAAGCGTTTGATGTATCGCTCCAGACTTTCGCGCCGCGCGCCCGGTCGTGAGGCACTGATCGCATCGGCTGCCATGACGATCGGTGTGTACGGAGTCGTGGCTGGGACATCCCCGTGGTGGCCGGCGGCGGCGTTGAGAACCGCCTCGGATTCGTTGAACTTCCTGAGGAATTCCATGCCGATGATCGGGTGACCCCCTTCCTGCTCGTGGTCCATCGCCTTGCCGATGTCGTGGAGCAGGCCCGCCCGTCGGGCCAGCGCGCCATCCAGACCCAGTTCATCCGCGATAATCTGGCTGATGTACGCCACCTCCAGACTGTGCCGCAGCACGTTCTGGCCGTAGCTCGTGCGGAAGTGCAACCTTCCGAGCATGGGAATGATCGGACGCGGCAGATTGGGCAAATTCGCCTCCTGCGCCGCTTCCTTTCCCAGCTTCACAATCTGGTCATCCACCTCCTTGGCGGTGGCGGCAACGACTTCTTCGATCCGCGCTGGGTGGATTCGACCGTCCTGCACCAGTTTTTCGAGGCTCAGCCGCGCCACCTCCCGTCGGACCGGGTCAAAACAACTGACAACAACCACGCCCGGCGTATCATCGATGATCACATCCACACCCGTGGCTTTTTCGAAGGCGCGGATGTTCCTTCCCTCCTTGCCGATCACACGCCCTTTCATGTCGTCGCTGGGGATCGCAACGGTCGAAACCGTGTGATCAGCCGTCTGTTCTGCGGCGTACCGCTGGATCGCCTGAAGAATGATCTGTCGCGCTTTGTCTTTGGCCTCCTCCTGCGCCTGCTCGGTGATGCGCTGAATCAATGCCCCGGCTTCCCCACGGCATTCATCCTCGATGCGACGAAGAAGTGTTTCCCGCGCCTGCTCCACCGTCATTCCCGAGATCGCCAGAAGTCTTTCTTTCTGCTGCCGCAGCGCTTCCTCCAACTCAACTTCCTGCTGCTTCACCCGCGACTCCCGCCGGGAAATCGACTGGTTCAGCTCATCGAGGTGTCGTTCCTTCACGGCCAGCGTTTCCAGCTTCTTATCCAGGGTGTCTTCGCGCTTGGCCAGACGTTGTTCGGCTTCCTCGAGCTTCCTGCGGGCCGCTTCGTTTTCCCGCTCGAACTTTTCCTTGACCTTCAGTTGCTCCTGCCGGGCCAGCAGCTCGATTTCCTTTGCCGTGTGATCGGCCTGTTGCCGGGCATTCAGGAGCAACTGTTCGGCCTCGTTCCGGGCTCTGGAGAGGGTGTTGCGAGCCAGCAACTGCAGGCC
>JAVQWE010000350.1:0-3591 GCA_033579175.1 Phycisphaerales bacterium
CTTCGGTCAATGCGCGCTTCAGCATCTTGCGACGGAAACGAAAAACCGCGTGGACGAACCGGCTGATCGCCGCCGCTCGACTCGGGGGCAGGGAAAAGGTGCCCGGCTCAACGCCGGGAAGGCGATGGCCGACGCGAAGGGGTGAAAGTGTGCCGCGGGGCGGGTGGGGCGGGTTCTGAGAGTCGTCGGCGCCCCCTTCGGAAAACCGCGTGATCCGCACGAGTGCGGATTCAACCTTCGGTGCCGGCCAGAACGCCTGCGGGGGAAGCGTTCTCAGAACCTCAACTTTTCCGAGCAATTGGGCCATGACCGACAGCGCACCATACGCCTCGTCGCCGGGAGCGGCTTTCAATCGCTCGGCCACCTCCTTCTGCACGGTGAATGCCAGCAACTCGAGGCCTGCAATCAGAAGCTCGATCACCAGCGGCGAGGCGATGTTGTAAGGAAGGTTGGCCACAAGTTTGGGGGTGGGCTGATTCTGGATGTAGCTTCCCACACTTGCGTGTCGGGAATCGGCACCGCCGATTGCGTCCAGCACACGCGGGTTGATCTGGTGTTTGCCGGACAGCACATCGGCTTCAATCAGTTCGAACCGCTTTTCAGAAGCAAAAAGTCTCCGCAGCGCCTCGGCGAGATCGCGGTCGATCTCCACGGCAATCACCCGGGCTCCGCGCGACAACAGCTCTTCCGTGAGTGTGCCGGTGCCGGGTCCGACTTCCAGTACCACGTCTTCCGGACCGACGCGGCCAGCCTCAGCTACCAGCCGCACGAGGTTCGAGTCGATCATGAAGTTCTGCCCGAACCGGTGTTTGGGTCGGGTTCCGGCGGCAGCGAGCGCGGCAAGAATCTGCTGTTTGGATTGTGCCATGGGCGCTTCAAGGCGGGCAGCTCAACCTCTGAATCCTGCAAGAAGTTTTTGACGGTCGGAGCTGTCGAGTATGCCGCAAGCGGAGCCGCTTCGGAAGTCTTCGGCAGCTCAGTGGACGCAACGGGTCGGCCCTGCTCCCCGGTTACGCCGTTGGCGACCGCGGCAGACAGGCCGTTTCGCGGGCATCTGAAACATTCCTGAATCTTGAGCTCGGATGGCCTAATGGCTGGTGGGCGGCCACCGCCTGCCCCGGCGGCCTACTGCCGGCTGGCTTCTGACTCTACAATGGCGGCATGAAATCCTACGAAGTGATCCGTGCCGCTGTCGAAGAACGAGGGGTCAAATCCATTGCAGCCGCCATGAAGGTGTCAGCGGCCCTGGTCTACAAGTGGTGCGAACCTACTTCTGACGATGACTCCGGCGAGCAATCCGGGGCCAAGAATCCGCTGGACCGGGTTCGCGACTTATACATGCTCACCCGGGATATTCGCCTGATCCGCTGGCTGTGTAATGAGGCTGGAGGGTTTTTCGTGAGCAATCCTGCTCCCGATCCGGACCGCACCCACGACGAGCAGATTTACCACGAATCGCGGAAGATGGTGCGGGATTTTTCACAACTGCTGGACGCCGTCACTGCCAGCGTCGAGGATGATGCCAGCGTGGACCCTCACGAGGCCGATGAAATCCGCCAGAAATGGGAAGACCTCAAGATGCAGGTGGAAGGATTTGTGCGCGCCTGCGAGCAGGGGCATTACCACATCAAACGGAAATAGCCCGTCGTCGAGCGTGCTTGCCTCATTGCGGAGGGGGGCAAGAGGGCCGTTGGGAGGAGCCAGCGCATCGAAAAACCGTCTCTGCAGGCCTCATTGAGCGCTTTCAGTCATTCCGAGAGGCTGATTCAGCCCGGTCCGGCAGGGGACGAGGGCTGCGTTGCCGGCGACTGGCCCTCCGGAGCAAATACAGCCTGCACCATACGCAGTTGCAGCGCCTGCGCCGCATCTCCGGGGGAGGCGAATTTGTCGGCGGAGACATCGGCGGTGAACGACCGCATCGCCGTGACCTGTCGGACCATGCGCTGCGCTGTTTCGCGCAAAACTTCCGGATCGGCGTCACCGATGATCGCTTTCATCGGCAGCCGCCAGAGTCCGTCTCGTCGCACCAGCTCCACCGGTGCTTCCTGGGAATCGGCCGAACGAACGATCGCGCGCTCTCCATCGAGTTCTTCCGTGGATCGGTCAATCGCGCCCATGGCCATGGCGATGGCCATCGCCGTATCACCAACGATCGCCTTGGCGCCTTCCTCCCCGAAGCGCGCCACGGAGACACGTTTGACCTCTGCGCCGGCCGACGCCAAAGACAGCATCGCTTCAGCCCAACGTTCCTGCTCATCGCTTTCGATCAGCAACACGCGCCGGGCCAGCTCGGCATTGCCATCCTCCAGTGCCTGGGTCATAACCTTCAGTGCCCCCCGAGGGGTGGACTGGTCCATCGGCACCACCTGCACCGGTGCCGGCGCCGGAGGGGTGGAGGGCTCCGCTGGGGGCGCCTCACCCGAGGAGGTGGCTGAGGGGGCATCCCCCGTCGGCGGCGGGCCTGAGGGCGGTGCTTCAGCGGGGGACTGCTGGGCCGGGGGGGCGGCCGGCTCGGCTGAGTCCACTGGCTCGCGAACTGGGGGCGATTCGATCGCCCCGGCGGTCAGCAGCTCGGCGGTGGCTGCGGTTGTTGTCAGGCTGATCCACAGGCTTCCGGCGCAGATCGACAGGAGAATCAATCGTGACATTTCGGGCATCTTCCGTGTAAGACGACTTCGGGGTAGGCCACGTGATATTCGTCGCCCACATGCAGCGATTCCACAAATGTTCCGGGGATGCTCGCCTCCTCCAGGCATTCCACCTTGCCACACTCGTCGCACACAAAGTGCGGGTGGAGGTGGGCGGGTTGAGCAAGTGGATCGCCGGCAGCGTAAAGCCAGGAACGGTCCTCCCCGCGGACCCGATGAACCAGCTTCTTTTTAATGAAAGTGTTGAGGGTACGATACACGGTAACGGCATCCACACCCCGAAGCCAGTTCAGCATTTGCGGCACACTTAAGGGTCTGGAGGCCGATTGGAGAAGATCGAGCACCTCCACGCGCACCGGAGTCCGACGCAAGCCGTGGGCGCGCAAAAGGGCGTCGATCGATGGGGAGTGCTTCACCTTTTTCGATCATAGCGGAATCGCCTCATTCAGCAACGACGGGGCCAAAGCGGCTGCAAACCTGAGACTGATGCAAGTCGCTGTCATTTGTGAGGGTCGCGCTCCGAATCCACCGGATCGATCCGAGGGCGCGCACCCCTCTGGGCCTGCTTTTTACTGGCTTGGCCGATCTGAACGCAAGAACGGTGCTTGCTGAGTGGGGATCGTCCTGCCGGCCGGGCAAATGTGGGCGGTACATCCCCATCCCGTGCGGGGGGACATGGAATATTGTCAAGGATGGATTGGCAGGTTACATTAAATTTCTCGCGCGCCAGGCGGCATTGTCTGAGCTGCCGCGCGGGCTGTCGCCCAAACCTGAGGTGAATGATGTCCTTGGATCGCTCTCTCCGCGCTGCCAATTCCCTGGTCCGTCATCGGAACGTGCTGACACGAGGGGAACGCCTGATCAGGTTGGCCGAGGCAGGCAAATGGGATGAATCGAAAAGACCCTTGGGGCTGGTAAAGGTGGCCAACCGCAAGACGGTAGT
>JAVQWE010000351.1:0-3586 GCA_033579175.1 Phycisphaerales bacterium
AAAGCCAGCCGCAGCGGGCGGCGGAAATCATCCGGCAGATCGGGCCGGCGCGTCAGGAGCGTCAACGGATCGCCGACAAATACGCGGCGCTGCTGCAGCAGAACACCCCGCAATCCCGGGATATGAACGGTGTGTTGAAGTTTTTTGACGAGCAGTTCGGGCGGTATGACGCTGCCGTCAAAGGGTACGCCGCCGAAGCCCCCGGCCGGGTGCAATCGCATGTCGAAGAGGCCCTGAAGATGGCCGGCGATGCCATCGCCGACAGGAACCACCTGTACTTCAAGGAAGACGGGGGGGTGGCACAGCGCCTCGGCTGGGCGCAGACGAGGGTGGATCTGCTCGCCGCGATCGACCCCGACTCTGCCGAGACCCGCCAGGCCCGCCAACTGCTGGAGAACGCCCGGCAGCAGGTGGCGCAGCTCAAGTCGCAACTGACCGACGACATCATCGCGGCCAACCGACCCCTCGACGATCGATATCAGGGTCCTGATCGGGGGCAGATTCTTGCGTTAATTCAGGAAAAATGGGAAAAAGAGGGAAATGGCGCGCAGGTGCTTAAAGTTGCCGTGAACGGGGACCAGTGGCAGCGTACCACCCGCTGGGACTGGTCTTCTGCCAACAAGGCCTGGCAGAAGGTCGATTACAGCAGCCTGCAAGGGTATCTCATCGTCAAAGACACCGACACGCAGGCCGTTGCCCACTACATCAACGTCAAACGCGACCATCTGGCCAACGACAGGCTGACGGCGTGGTTCCTCTCCGATCCCCGCGAAACGCCTGACTTGGGCAATCGGTTTCTGATCGAGAACCTCAAGTGACCCGGCGCTTTCCCGTTGGCAGCAACCGGACCGATCGATCGGGCAGTACGCCGGGAGACAGCCCCCGGGGCAGACTCGGCGGCCCGTGCCAATGAACCCGGATGACCGACGCCCAAACGCCTCGAACCGAAACACTCGGAGCACGCGACCTGATCTGGCTCGCCGGCGCCTGCTGTCTGCTGTTTGCCGTCCTTGCCCCTACCCTGCCGTGGCTGGAGTTCGCCAGCGGAGGGGAGAACCTGCTCGTCGCAACCGCGCTGGAGAGCGAGCGATCCGGCAAATGGCTCCAGCCGACGCTTAATGCCGAGCCCCGCATCGCCAAACCACCGTTGCCTATGTGGGTCGCCGGCGCCTCGATCCGATCCCAGACCGCCCGCGACTTGAGCCACTCGGATCTTGCCGTCCGCGCACGTGCGCGACGGGAGCTGGCTTGGCAGGCCCGCTGGCCGTTCCTGCTGGGTGCCTGCCTGCTGGCGGCGGCCGCTTTTGAGCTGGGCCGCGTCCTGACAGAACGTCGCACGGTCGCCTGGATTGCTTTTGCGGTCTGCGCCACGAACCTGATGGTGTTACGCGCGGCCCGGGCAGCCACGACCGACATTGCTCTGGCCTTGTTTGTTGCGCTCGCGCTGGTCGGTTTCGCCCATGCAATCTTCCGCGGCCGATGGATTTCCGGATCGCTGGGGGCGGGGGTTGCAATGGGGCTGGGAATGATGAGCAAGGGTCCGGTGGTCTTCCTGCAAAGTGCCCTTCCGGTGGCCGTTTTCCTGGGATGGCGTGCGTGGGGTCGCCACCGACGCGGAGATGCAGCGACACCGGGCGCCCCCAGGCGTGCCGGGGTGGCGATCGTGTTGTGCACGTTGGCGGCGCTGAGCGTTGGCTTGCCGTGGTATGTTGCGGTGCTCCTGGACCATCCTGAGGCATGGTCGCGGTGGCGCGTGGAGATTCTCCGGGAAGGTGCGACGGGGCTGAAGCCCGGGCACTGGTACAATTACTTGTCGTTCATTCCGTTGATGACACCATGGATAGTGTTTTTCCTGCTGGGATTCGGAATCACGGTGCTCGCCGCAGTCCGGGCCGGAGTCCGTAAGGAACTTTCGGGTCCCGTGTTGGCAGTGCTCTGCGTTATTGTGCCCATCGTTGTCATGAGCTTCTTCCGCGACCGCAAGGAACGGTATCTCCTGCCGATGGCCACGGCCGGATCGGTAGTGGCTGCCGTTGGCCTGGCTCACGTACGCACCGATCCCCGGAAAACCCGTCGGGATGATGCCGTTGAAACCGTTCACTGGGCACTGATTAGCGGACTGGTAGTCGGGCTGCCCGTAGCCGGGGGGCTGCTGTTGAAAACCGTAGATGGTCAACCCTGGTTCACCCTCGGCCAATGGTTGTCGGGCGCGGCCGTCGGAATCATTCTGGCGGCTGCGGCGATACTGGCCACCGGTCGGAGGCGCCTCCCCATGGCGTGGGCCACGGCGGCGTTGATGCTCTACGCGCAGACCTGGTTCCTCTGGGGGTATCGCAACACGCGTGAGGGTCGCAGCGAAATGAAGCCGATGGCCGATCTGATCTGGTCGCGCTACCCTCAGGCACGAGTGATTACAAGCGGTGAGAAGCGCCTGGCACCGCTCGACCTGGCCATATACCTGAATCGGGAGGTGGTCTGGACGGCCGATCCGGCTTCTGTGGCAGCGGACGAGCGTCCGGTCGTGCTGGTCATCCGGCAAGACGAGGATGACCCCGCGCCACCGGTTCCGCCGACGGGCTGGGAGGCAATCGGTAAATTCGCACGCGACGATAGCTGGTGGCATGCCTTCGTCCGTCCGCCGAAGTCGTTGTGAACTCGTGAAGGCGTCGGCTCACTCGTCCTGAGGCCGTGGTAAAAGGAAAGCGATGGTTTCTGCAGGCGGAAGGGCAATTCGCTTGCAGGGCCGAGGGTGGGGCTGAAGTCCGTCTCAGCCAAAAGCCTGTGGGCTTCGGTTCGGCTTGATCCGCCGCAAGCCGTGCCCGACATTGCCGGTGTTTGCAATGGCGCATGAGGTCTTCCACATTGAACCGGGTTTCGAGCCGATGCTGGCGGCGCTGGGGTTGGATTCGCTGCAGGGTGCGCTGCAATGCCAGGCCGCGCTAATCAAGGACCAGCGCGGCCGCCGCGACGTGATCCGCGTAGAGGCAATTACCCCGGACGGACAGCCCCTCCGGTTGTTTGTCAAACGGATGACGCGATCCTACCTCAAGGACGGGCTGCGCACCCGGCTGATTCGTGGATCCGTGGTTTCCCGGGCGCGAATCGAGTTTGAGAACACCCTTCGGGTGATCCGCGCGGGGTTCGCGGCCGGCAGGCCCGTGGCCTGGGGTGAGAAATGCGGCGCGCTGCGCGAACGGGCGTCGGTCATCATCACCGCCGAAGCGGAGGGCACGCCTCTGGATCAATGGTTGGCTTGTGAAGGGGCTGTTTCTCGGCGGCGGCGGGTTCTGCGCGAGCTGGGTTGTTGGCTGCGGGAGCTTCATGCCCGGGGAATCGGTTTTCCCGACCTCTTTGCCCGGCATGTTTTCGTGAACGAGCGGGACAGGGCGAGCTTTTGCCTGATTGATCTGGCCCGGATCGATTTTGTCGAGGGGCAGATGCCGTTGGCTGTCAAGGCCCGTGATCTTGCCGCGTTACATGCGAGTGTTCCCCTTCACCGCGTGAAGCTGACGGATCGGTTACGCGTCCTTACGGCGTATGTGCCTTCTCGATCGGGACGTCGGGAGCTGCTCCGCTTCATCCGCTC
>JAVQWE010000352.1:0-3580 GCA_033579175.1 Phycisphaerales bacterium
CAATTGGCTGAGGATGAGGGTTGCTGCAGGTTGTCGCCCCCGCCATCACGTTGCGATATAAGACTCGACCATGCACAAGCCGATCGAATTGTTGTTTCTTGGCACCGGTACCAGCGCTGGCGTGCCGATGATCGGCTGCCATTGTGATGTGTGCTCCAGCCCCGATCCCCGTGACAAGCGCAGTCGTTGCAGCGTCGTGATCCGTTATGAGGGCCATGCCATCCTCGTGGACACCGCCCCCGAGCTGCGTTTGCAGGCGGTGGCCCACGGCGTGGATCGCATCGACGCCGTCGTCTTCACGCACGCTCACGCCGATCACATCATGGGCTTGGACGACATCCGTCGTTTCAACTCCCTCAAGGGAGGGCCGCTGGATGTCTGGGCGGACGCCCGCACCATGCAGACCATTCAGCAATGCTTTGCCTATGCCTTCCGGGAACCCAAAGCGGAATGGAAACTGTTCCGCCCGCACCTGCACAGCCGGTTGATCGAGGGACCGTTTCACCTCTTCGGACGGCAGTGGCTGCCGATCCGGCTCATTCACGGCGACACCGAGGTGCTGGGGTTCCGCATCGACGATCTGGCGTACTGCACGGATGCCAGTGAGATTCCTCCCGAATCGATGGAGCTTCTGCGGGGGCTGGATGTGCTGGTGCTCGACGGTTTGCAGGAACGAAAACACCCAACCCACCTTACCATCGCCGAGGCCTTGGCCGTTGTGGCGGAGCTGAAGCCGCGCCAGACATGGTTGACTCACATTTCGCATCAGGTCAGGCATGCAGTGATCGAATCTGCGCTGCCGCCGGGGGTGAATCTGGCATACGACGGGTTGCGTGTGCATTCTGTCGCTGCGCGCTCCTGAGGCAGGATCCGGCATTCCGAGCGGGCGGAGTTGGGACGCGCCACCGGTCTTGGATCGCCCCCGGAGGCACTCGGTGTGGTTGTTTTGCCTGAATGCTTAGCGCAATGTTAACACTATGTTAGGTTATCTCGCGGACTGGAATGATTATAAGTCATGATTTAACAATAGTTTACGGCGAATTTGTCAAAATGTTCCGCGCGGAACATGGCCGCTCGCGCGGGGGTGTTTGAGTTGCGCGGGGAACACGGTTCGGAGTTCGCTACGCTCCGTGCAGAAGCAATCCCCCCTCGGGGTCGGCGATTGTTCCGCGCGGAACAATTTTGCCGACGTCTCATTTTTCAATCGGCCGACGGCATCGGCAAGCCCATCCGCCGGCGATCTGGGGCTCGGTCTGATCGTGGAGCATCCAAGGCCGCGGGTGGGAACGCCAATGAAGCCAGGTTGATGGGCTTGGCCAGACCTGTGGCAGTGCAGCGTTCTTGCCCCTGTACCGCGCCGGCTTGACGAGTTGCAGGAATGATTTAGCATCTGCACTATCTCCACGTGGGCCGGATCGCCCACCACACCACAAGCGAAAGGAGTCGCCATGAATCGACTGATTCCACCTGCCATGGCTCTTGTCGGACTTGTTGCCCTCGTCGGCGGCTGCCAGAACAGGCTGCACGATGAAAACCTCGCGTTGCATCGGCAGAATCGCGAACTGCAGGGACGGTTGAACGAGGCCGAACTGCGGCTGCAGCAGGCGCCGAACCCGGCTGAAGTGCAACGGCTGCAATCCGAGCTGGCGGCGCGGGATCAGCAGATCGCCGCCTTGCAGGCACAGCTTCGGCAACCGCAACCCGGTCAGCCGATGGACCCCTCGTTGGCAGGAATTGAGGTCACCCGCGACGAGCGCGCCGGTACCGTCACCGTGAATATCCCGGGGGACGTGTTGTTTTCCAGCGGTCAGGCCGAGCTGAAGGAGTCCAGCAAGCGCACGCTCGATCAGATTGCCCGGGCACTGCGTAACGATTATCCGGGCAAGCGGGTGTTCGTGGATGGGCACACGGATTCCGATCCGATCAACCGCACCCGAGACAAATGGAAGGATAATCTCGATCTCTCTGCGCAACGTGCTCGCGTGGTGTCGGAATACCTGGCACAACGCGGGGTCGATCCGAAGCTGCTGGGGGAACGCGCGTTCGCCGAGACCGCACCCAAGGCCACCAAGGCTGCCAGCCGGCGCGTGGAGATCGTCGTGCAGACTCGTGACAACGCTCTCGCCGCCGGCGAGTAGGCGGCGGGTGATCGGAGAACGTCCCGGCGGCGCGACGCTACGCTCGCGCGGTTTGAGGGATGGTTGTTCGCAGCAGAGGCCGGCGTGCCCATCACGTCGGCTTCGCTTGCGCGCGGGTCTGCCTGAAAACCTTCGCTGTGTTCGCCGCGGGTCGGCCGAACACACCGACGCTCACGCGGCCATCGCCACCGGAGGGGCTGGGGCGCTGATGGAGGCTCGAGCCTCTTCCAGAAGCTCAGTGACGGAGGCGGTCTGGGCTGTTGCCGTGGCGACGCCGATTGCCACCTCCACTGCACCGCCATCGGGAAGTTGCACACCGGCCAGCACGCGCCGAAGCTCCTCGGAGCGTTCGACGGCGCCGGGATAATCCACCCCGATTTCCGCAGCGCAGAACTCATCCGGTCCGTTGCGCGCCACCGTCCTGCCTTCAAAGAACTTGCCAAGGATGCGGGCAATTTCCTTCACCACGGCGTCGGCCGCCCCGGAAGAACCGGCAGCACCGAGCGAAGCCAGAGAGAGCAGACGCAGGCAGTAGATCGAAAAGGGCAGACCTTGCCGGCGAGCGGCCGACAGGTCGGCGGGCATCCGGGCGGCAAGGAAAAGTTCGTTGGGCATCCCGGTGAGCGAATCGATGCGAGATCGATGTCGCACCGTGTCACGAAGCGAGCGACGATTCAGCAGTTCGTTGATTTCCCGGCGCATTTCCGACTCATCCGCGGGATGCGCGATGCGGTCGAATTCCTCCAGTCCGCAATCTTCCGTCCGGATGAACTTGCCTCGGGTGATCAGCATGACCGGAATGCCGGCCGTCCGCTCGTGGCGTGCCAGCGATCGTCGGATGGCAAAGCCGTTCTCACCGCCGAGATTCGCATCCAGCAGAATGCCGTCGGGCACATGACGAATCGCCAGATCCCGGGCGGATTGGCTGTCGTCAGCCAGCAGCAGCTCGGCGGAAAGCTCGTCGGCCGCCAGCGATGCCAGCTCCCGGATGCGCGGGCAGGTGTGGGCCAGAAGGATCTTGCGACGAACCTGCGCGGAAGCAGACATTTCCGTCGGGTAACCTTCGACGCGGCGGATCAGTTCCACCAGGGCACGCGCCTCGCGCTGCACCTGGTCAAAGGGGCTCTGGGACTTCAGCAGCGCCTCGGTGCGGGAGGCCTGTTCGGTGATCTGGGGGAAGCCGTACCCGCCGGCGGCACCTTTGATCTGATGCACCAGCCGCAGCAGTTCAGCAGAATTACCGGTCTGCAGGCATTGCAGGATCTCCGTCACCCGCTGAGGGAGCCGCTCCACAAATCGTCGCAAGACTGCCGAGAGGCGCTCATCCTCGGAACGAGTGCTCCGCAGCCGCGGGCCCATCGAAGGCGCCAGGTCGCCGGAGGCGCAAGGTTCCTCGATGACGGTCGTGCTGGTCAGCCGGGCAATCGTCGTCACCAGCAACT
>JAVQWE010000353.1:0-3564 GCA_033579175.1 Phycisphaerales bacterium
CGTCCATTGGATTTCCAGTGGTCTGGTGGGATTTGCTCGTGGCTGGAATGATGCGCCGAAGATTGCCGCGCTGGTCATCGGCGCTCTTGCCGCTTCCCCGGTTACTCACGGCACGGCGTTGGCCTTTCTCATCGTGACCGTAGCGATGGCCGCAGGCGGCCTGCTCGCCGGACGAAAGGTGCTGCAGACGCTGGCCCGGAGGATCACCCCCCTGCCGCAGTCCGAGGCGGTCACCGCAAGCCTCGTGACGGCCGGGCTGGTGATGCTGGCTTCCTGGCACAGCCTGCCGGTCTCCACCACGCACGTGAGCACCGGCGCGATCGTGGGGGCGGGGCTGAAACGCAATCCGCGGGAAGTCGGTTGGTCGAAGGTTTCACAAATTGTGCTTTCGTGGGTCGTGACACTGCCCGTCGCAGGCCTTCTGGCCGCGACGGCGATGTTCATCCTGCGGATGTGACTGATTGCATCAGGAGGAAGATTCATGGCTGGAAAGTCATCGTCCGATGTCGTGGTGGATTACGACGTCGAAACCGAAGTCAAGCGTCGCTATGCCGCCGGCGCGCTGGCGGCAGAGGCAGCGCTGTGCTGCCCCGTGGAGTACGACCCGAAGTACCTGAAGGTCATCCCCCGGGAGATTCTGGAGCGCGATTATGGCTGCGGGGACCCCAGCCGGTATGTCCAGACCGGGGAAACCGTCCTGGACCTCGGCTGCGGCGGGGGGAAGATCTGTTACATCCTCGCGCAGAAGGTCGGCCCGCACGGCAGGGTGATCGGCGTAGACATGAATGACGCCATGCTGGCACTGGCCCGCAAGTATCAGGACCCGATTGCTCAGGCCATCGGGTGGAAAAATACCGAATTCCGCAAGGGAAGAATCCAGGACCTGGCCCTGCCGCTGGACGAGGCCGAAGAGTGGCTCCGGCGTCACCCCATCCGATCCATCGACGACCTTCAGGCATTCGAGGCGGAATGCGACCGGTTGCGCCGTCATCGGACCCTGATCGCCAACGACAGCATTGATGTCATCGTGAGCAATTGCGTGCTGAACCTTGTCAGGCCGTCGGAGAAGAAACGGCTGTTCGCCGAGATGTTCCGCGTGCTGCGCCGAGGTGGCCGATGTGTCATCAGCGATATCGTCTGTGATGAGCCACCCACACCGGCAATCATGAATGACCCCAAACTCTGGAGCGGCTGCATTTCCGGCGCCTTCGTCGAAGCGGAATTCCTCGAGATGTTCGAGCAGGCCGGGTTTTACGGGGTGGAGATTCTCGCCCGCGCCGATGCCCCCTGGCAGACGATTGACGGCATCGAGTTCCGTTCCATGACGGTTCGCGCCTACAAGGGCAAGGAAGGCGAATGCCTCGAGCACAATCAGGCGATCATTTACAAGGGTCCCTGGAAGCAGGTGAAAGATGATGACAACCACGTCTTCCTGCGCGGACAGCGAATGGCCGTCTGCAAGAAGACGTTTGACCTGATGACCAACCCAAACGGGCCTTACGCAACGCAAGTCATCGGCGTTGAGCCGCTGGAAGCGGTCCGGCCTGAGCAGGCCAGACCCTTCGACTGTAAACGGCTCGCGTTACGGCATCCGAGAGAAACCAAGGGACAGGACTACCGCGCAACCACCCAGCCCGACGGCAGTTGCTGCGGCCCGGAGGGATGCTGCTGAATCATGGAATGAAACCCCACGGCGGGTCGCGAAGCACGTCGGCCGCATAAGGCATCGGCGGCAGCGGATCGGTTGCTTCGGATCCGGGGCTGTACTTGAGGGTGTCGATGCCGTCATTCGGCTCGAGAGCCTCTGCTGAGATCAGACGATGACCATCACTCTCCCGATATCGACAGAAGTTGACCAATTTGCCCGGCGGATCCGTTCTGACGGGCAGACGCTGCGCCGACGAGCGCTGCGCACGTTGCAGGTGAATATAGGCAAGATGTGCAATCTGGCGTGCCATCATTGCCATGTCGAAGCCGGTCCCAAGCGCCGGGAAATCATGTCCTGGCAGACCATGCAACGGATTCTCGGCTGGCTCGACGCCAACGGCCGGTCGGCAGGTATTGAAACCATCGACATCACCGGGGGCGCGCCGGAGATGAACCCGAATTTCCGCAGGTTTGTCGAGGAGGTACGCGCCCGGGGCTATCACGTGCTCGACCGCTGCAATCTCACCATCCTGCTGGAAGCGGGTTATGAGGACCTGATCGACTTTTTCGTTCGACATCGGATCGAAATCGTCGCAAGCCTGCCCTGTTATCTGGAAGACAACGTCGACAAACAGCGCGGAAAGGGGGTCTACCATGAGTCCATCGAGGCACTTCGGCGGCTCAATCAGGCCGGCTATGGCTTACCCGGATCGCCGCTGCGGCTGGATCTGGTCTACAACCCCGTGGGCTATGGTCTTCCCCCGCCACAGAAGCCGCTCGAGGCCGATTACAAGCGCGAACTGCTGGCCCGGTTTGGCATCCATTTCCACACGCTCTGGACGATCACCAACATGCCGATCAAACGGTTCGAGCACGCGCTGCGCCGAGACGGCAAATTTGACGCCTACATGCAGAAGCTCATCGCCGCACACAACCCCGCCAATGTCGAAAACGTCATGTGCCGGGATCTGATCAGCATCGGCTGGCAGGGAACCGTATACGACTGCGATTTCAACCAGATGCTGCAGATGCCCCTGGAAGGCCCCGGAGGAGATGAACACGTCGTCGAGGCCGCCGGCAGAAAACTGTGGGACTTCAAAGTGGAAGAACTGCTGCACCGTCCGATCGCCACCGGAAACCACTGCTTCGGCTGCACGGCCGGTGCCGGATCGAGTTGCACCGGGGCACTGGCGTGAATCAACCGGTTGCGACCCGCAGCGCCGACGACTCCATCGGATGGGCAAAACGTGAAAAGGCCATCTCCCGCTGCTGGGAAGCGGGGCACGGTCATTCCACCAGAATCTGCCTTCCGGCGGCGACACCCAGCGTCACGGCCGCGCCATCGGCATGGGAAACGATCATGGTGCCGGCGACTTCATCGCGATCCTCCACGCGAACGACCGCCCCGGGCATCAGACCGAGCCGCTCCGCCAGTTGCAGGAACTTCGGCTGCTGATCAAGCACCCGGCAGATTCGCACCCGCCGACGCAGCCCGCACGCGGCGAGGCTCAAGGCGCTGCCCGGGGCGATGCGCCCTTTGGCCGAGGGAATGGGGTCACCATGGGGGTCCACCAGCGGGTGTCCCAGAGCCGAGTCGATGGCCTGAAGCACTTTCTCGCTGATGGCGTGTTCCAGCTCTTCAGCTTCGTGATGCACCTCCGACCAGTCCATACCCAGCATTTTCACCAGAAACAGCTCGATCAGGCGGTGCCGGCGCAGCACGTGCAGTGCCAGCAGCTCCCCGCCGCGGGTCAATCGCACCCCCGAGCGCGGGGCATATTCCACCAGCCCGCTGTCGGCCAACGCCTTGACCATGCTGGTTGCGGTTCCGGGTGTCACCCCCATGACGCTGGCCAGCTGCCCGATGGGCACAAGCTGCCCCGGCTGCTGCTGCCGCAGATACAGCTGCTTGACGTA
>JAVQWE010000354.1:0-3561 GCA_033579175.1 Phycisphaerales bacterium
CGGCTGGCGGAATCGCCCCGATCCGCGGGAAGCGGCTCTCGTGCTGCAACCGCTGTCGTTCCAGAAGCGTCGCCTGGTCCTTGAATCGCTTGTATTCCAGCAGCTGGCGAACCAGCTCCCGCCGCGGATCAGACAGCGGATCAAACGTCTGCGAGGCCGGCACGCCGGTTGGCTGCTCGGTCCGTGGCAGCAGCATCGCACTCTTGATCTCCATGAGTGTTGCTGCCATGACCATGAAGTCCCCGGCGACGTTGATGTCCAGCCCGTTCCGCGTGGAGACTTCCTTCAGGTCCTGGATGTAGCGCAGGTAGGATTCCGTGATCCGCGCGATCGGGATGTCGTAGATGTCCAGCTCATCCCGCTTGATCAGGTACAGCAGCAGATCAAGCGGGCCATTGAAGACGTCAAGTTCGACTCGATACTCCAAGTGCGGCCTTCCTTGGCGGTCTGATCGCTTGATCTTAATGCCTCTCGATCGATAATCCAGCAGCCTTTTCTGATGCGCGAATCGATCCTCCCATTCGCCCGGCAGGTTCTGGAGACCGAGTCCTCGGCCGTGGCCAAGGTTGCCACAGCCATTGATGAATCCTTTGAGCGTGCGGTCCACATGATCCTGAATTGTCCGGCCAGTCTGCTGACATGCGGCATCGGCAAAGCGGGTCACGTGGCCCGAAAGGTTTCGGCAACCTTTTCGTCTACCGGCACCCCCTCGCACTTTCTCAACCCCGCGGAGGCTCTGCACGGCGATCTGGGGGCGGTTCGCCGGGGCGACATCGTCCTGGTGATGAGCTATTCCGGTGAAAGCGATGAGATCCTGCGGATGCTCAGCATCCTCAAGAAGCTGGATCATCCGGTCATTGCAGTGACACGATCGCGCGCCAGTGGCCTGGGCCGCTTCGCTGATATCGTCGTGGCCACCGGTCCCATTGAAGAAGCCTGCCCGCTGGGGCTGGCCCCATCGGCAAGCACAACCGCCATGCTTGCCCTGGGTGATGCGCTGGCGCTTTCCGTGATGAAACTCCGCAATTTCACGGCCGAGGATTTCGCGGTCTATCATCCGGCCGGACAACTGGGACGGAAGCTGATCCGCGTTTCCGAGGCCATGACGTTTCGCGCCGGAGAGAACCTGCCCGTGGCCACCGATGATCTGACGGTTGGGCAGGTGTTATCCCGCGTCGCCGGAATCAAGCGGCGGTGTGGCGCGGTCGTGCTGACCGAACCGCACTCGGGGAAGATCAGCGGGATCTTCTCCGATGGCGACCTGCGGCGGCTGGTGACGAGCGATCCAGACGCGCTCCAGCGCCCGATCGCGGAAGTGATGACGCGTAACCCGAAGCGGATCCACGGGGACCGTCTGGCCAGCGAGGCCATGGCGATTATGCATCAGCACCGCTTCGACGAATTGCCAGTGGTCGATTCTCAGGACATTCCCATCGGATTGATCGATGTGCAGGATCTCGTGTTGCTGAGAATGCTCGATGTTGCTGAGGACAAGTGAGGTCGTTCGTGCGCTCGCTGCTGCTCGTTCTTCTGTCCATCGTTGTACTGGGGGGGGTGTTCGTCCTCTATGCTTTGATGCAGACCCCACCCCCGCCGGCCCCGGCTGCCGGCACTGTGGCCGCCGTGAAACCCGGCACTTCGACCCCGTTTGAACGGCGTGCGGCAACCCCGCCGGCCGACGAAGCTGCCAAAGGAAAGGAAGCAGCGGGTCGGGCACCGGACCCCGGATCGGAGCAGAACCCGCGAGTCATCGGTGCGGGAGAGAACGTCTGGGTCAAGGCGTTCGATAAGCAGAACCGGCTGGTCAACGAGTTTCGTGCCGAACACTACGACCCGCGCGGCAACGATGTGCTGGTGAGGCGTCCCCAGGCGCGGTTCTACCTTGGTGATGGTGAGGTTCTGCTGATTGAGGCCGAACGCGGCCGGATCGTGGTGCCGTCCACCAGCGGGCAGCGCGAGACCTTGCGCGATCCGGGCAACCAGACTCCCACCCGCGGGGAACTGCAGGAGGTGACCTTGAGCCTGCTGGAATCGGTCAATGCCCCGGAGCCGATCCTGCGGTGCACGATGAACAATGTTTCGTTCGACAACGACACGTTTTCCATCATGACAGAGGCGTTTGTCGATGCGTCGGGGCGCACGATCCCGGCCGGCGAAGTGCCGATCGCGATCCGGGGCACCGACTATGACTTTGATGGCTACGGCCTGATGATCCGGTGGAATGAGGTAGATCGTCGGCTGCAGCAGCTTGAAATGTCCCGCGGTGATCGTCTGGTGGTCAAGAACCCGGCTGCGCTTCGGCTCGATCCGGCCGTGGCGGAGGGGGGCGATTCGCCGCAACTGAATCGTCAAGCGGACCCGATCGTGGTGACCTGGTCGGGGCCGCTCCGGATCAACCCTGGCAAAACCAGTCGCACTCTGGAGCGACAGCATTATCGGGCGATGCTGACCGACAACGTGCGGATTCGGCAGGGCCAGCGAGAGCTGGCGTCCGGCGACGTCCTGGAGATCGCCTTTGCTGTCGAGAAGACTCGCACGACCGCATCCGGACAGGAGCGACCGGTAGTCATTTCCCTCTCCGGGGCGCCGGCGATTGTGCAAGTGCAGGGATTTTCCGCCCGAAGCGGTGTGGTGAGTTATGACACCAGTACCGGATCAGCCTCCCTGCGATCAACCGCGGAGTTCCCGCATCTGGGCCTTCAGGATGCTGCCGGCCGAACGATGCTGGCAAGGCAGGTGGACTTCGATCGCACCAACGGGGTTGCAATCCTGCATGGGCCTGCCAGGATCGAGCTGCCGCTGCCCTCGGGACCGGAGGAACAGAGTAACGTCAATCGGGTCCTTGTAGCAGATGCGGTGAAGCGCTGCACGGTGCAACTGGAAACGGCAGAGAGGCCCTTTGCCGTGAAAGGAGCCACGCTGGAAGGGGACGTGGCGATCGACCACCCACAGATGCGTTTGACATGTCAGAAGCTTGCTCTGGGTTTTGATGCCTCCAAGGCCGAGCCTTCGATTCGCAACCTCGAAGCCGAGGGTGGCGTGCGCGCCGTTCTGCTCGATGAACAGGGAACGGCACAGAAAATCGAATGCGAATCACTGCAACTGGCCGCGCGGGCTACGGGAGAAGGCAAGATCAGGGCCGATTCGTTCCGCGCCGCGGGTGCCGTGCGGCTGGAGTCCTCGAGTCAGCAGGTGTCGGCCGAACGGCTCGAGGTGGAATTTGATGACGCGGAGGCGGTTCCCGGCAGTCCCTCGTTTCTGAAAGTCGGCTCAGAACGGGTCCGCGCGCTCCTGGCAGAGCGAAATGTGCGGTTTCGGGCGATGGACGGGGCTTCTATCTCGGCCGAGCGGGTGAGCTTTAATCGCGATGCAGCCGCTCCGCCGGACCGTCTGCGTCTGGAAGGCAAGCCGGCCACGATTTCCGATGCGCGTGGAACCCTGGCGGCGCAACTGCTGGATTTCGACCCGGTTGGCGGGGGAGCGCGGGTCGTTGGCGGGGGACGGTTCGATACAACATTCGCTGCGGCCCCCGGGCCGTCCCGGGAGGCCGGCACATCATCC
>JAVQWE010000355.1:0-3544 GCA_033579175.1 Phycisphaerales bacterium
TCATCCAACCGCGCGCTCGGTGGACGGGGGTTTTCCAGGCGGCGTCCAAGGCCGCAGTTGGAAGCAGCACTGCGGCCCGGCGAATGAAAGCCTCCGAGTCGAGACGGCGGATGGATCAGGGGAAAGCTGCAACTGACACCGGCAGGCAGGTCAGAGGTTTCCTACCGTGTGAATGATCAGGCCATTGAGCGTGCCCGGGGCGCCCAGCGACGATCCTGCGACGATCGCGATTCGATCCCCCTCGACGGCGAGCTTCTGCGCCAGCACCAGCCGTTCGGCGGACTCCACGAGGGCATCGAGGTCCTCGGGAACCGGCATTTCCATGGGCAGTACACCGAAATGAAGGGTCATTCGACGAAGTACCCGCGCATCGGCCGACAGGGCCAGAATCGGCACGGGAAAGCGGAATTTGCTGAAAACCCTCGTGGTCGCGCCGGTCTGGCTGTAAACCACAACCAGCTTCAGGTTCAGTTCTTCTGTCATCTGCCGCGCCCCCTGCGCCACACCCGCCGACAACTGCAGCGTGGTCGGGCGGATTCGAGGTGGCGGCGGGGGGTGGGCGATGAGGTATTGCTCGGTGGTCTGGGCGATGTGCGACATCACGTGCACCGTCGCTACAGGGTGCCGACCGATGCTTGTCTCGCCGCTGAGCATGACGGCATCGGCGCCGTCAAAGATGGCGTTGGCTACGTCGCTCACCTCCGCCCGCGTGGGGGTGGGGTGGTCGATCATGCTCTGAAGCATCTGCGTGGCGACGATCACAGGTTTGCCAGCCGTCTGGCAGGCGTGCACCAACTGCTTCTGAATGAGCGGGACCTGAGCAAGGTCCATCTCTACCCCCAGATCGCCACGGGCAACCATCAAGGCATCGCTTTCGCTGAGAATTGCGTCGATGTTCTCGACGGCTTCTTTCTTCTCAATCTTGGCGACAATCTGCATGTCACTGAGCCGGTTGTTGACATGCTGGCGGAGGTGACGCAACTCGTCGGCCCGGCGGACGAAGGAAAGGGCGAGGTAATCCAGGTCGTTGTCGATTGCCCAGTCGATGCACTCCCAGTCGCGTTCTGTGATCGAGCTGACGGAGAGCCTTGAATCCGGCAGATTGATGCCCTTCCCTGAGCGAATGACGCCGCCCTGAATCGTGCGGCACCGCAGCTCGTCACGACTTTTCTCGATGCAGACGAAGCGGAGCAATCCATCTTCGATCAGCAGACGGTCGCCAACGTTCACCTCATCGACCAGGGCCGGGTAGATGCTGCTGATACGCCCGCCGGCGCCGTCAATCGGGGTGCGTTGGATGATCAGCTCGTCACCGACGGCGATGGGCATGCCGCCGGTTCCGTCGGTGTCGGCCACCGTGCCGACGCGGATTTTCGGCCCGCACAAATCCCCCAGCACCCCCACCGGCCGATCGATACGAATGGCGGCCTGGCGTATGTTTCGCAGCATCTGCAGGTGCTGATCAAGGGTTCCATGCGAGAAGTTCAGCCGGAAGACATCTGCACCGGCCTGGAGGAGCCGAAACAGCGTCTCGACATCCCCGCTGGCTGGTCCGAGGGTGGCGACGATCTTGGTGCGAATCATCCCGGAACGGATTGTCAGTACCGGTCAGAGGAATGCAAACCACGGTTGGGCAGGGGCGTGGGTTCAGCCATTGCACCCTGCGCGCAGGCAGGCCGCAGTCGGTCCGTCGCCTCCGGACGGGTCAGAACCAGCACCGGCGGACGGTCAGCTAGGGCTTTCCCGCTCCGCCGTGATGTTTATGGACGACGCCATGCACATCCGGTTCGGGCGCGCCGGCCGGGCCTTTGCCCGGGGGCAGTGCAAGGCGGATGTGGGTTTCTCGGAGCTGACGTTCGTCGATCGGCGAAGGCGCGCCGCACATCAGATCGGCACCGCTCTGCGTCTTCGGGAACGCGATGACATCACGGATGTTGTCGGTTCCGCACAGCAGCATTGTCCAGCGGTCCACCCCGAAGGCAATTCCCCCGTGGGGCGGGGCACCATATTGCAGGGCTTCCAGCAGAAAGCCGAACTTGGCCCTTTGTGCCTCCGCGTCGATGCCCAGCAGCGAGAACACCTTCTGCTGCACATCCATTCGGTGGATACGAATCGATCCGCCGGCGATCTCGTTGCCGTTGAGCACAAGGTCATAGGCTTTGGCACGGATCGACTCGACAGTTTCTACATCGCGAGCCTCAAGTTTGGGCAGATCCTCCTCCGCGGGGCTGGTAAAGGGGTGATGGCAGGCGACAAAACGGCGTTCCTCGGGGTCGTATTCAAACGCCGGGAAGTCGATCACCCACAGGAACGCGTGTTCGACCTTCGGCTTGAGCTTCAGGTCCTTCGCGAGCTTCAGCCGCAGTTCTCCCAGCACGCGGTGGACGATCTTCGGCTTATCCGCGGCGAAGGCGAGCAGATCGCCTTCCCTGGCACCGGTGCGCTGCAGGAGCTGGCTGGCAATCGGTGTGAGGAACTTGGCAATGCCGGTATCCAACGCTGCAGACGGCCCACCCGCGGGGCCGGCGACTTTTGTCACCGCAAGCCCCTTGGCTCCGAAGGTTTTTGCCCAGTCGGCGAGCTGGTCGGTGGCGGAGCGAGGCATCGCGGCACCACCGGGAACCACGATGCACTTGACCATGGGCGCGTTCCGGAACACAGCAAACTCGGTCCCGTGGGCCAGGTCGGTGATATCCCAAAGCTGCATGTCGAAGCGCAGGTCCGGGCGGTCGGAACCGTAGCGGCTGACGGCCTCGTCGTAACTCATACGCGGTATGGGAAGTATGACCTGCTTACCGAGGATTTCCTTCCAGATCGCCGCGGTGAGCTGCTCCACGACGCTGATGACATCCTCGCGATCGACAAAGCTCATTTCCAGATCGAGCTGAGTGAACTCGGCCTGCCGGTCGGCGCGAGGGTCTTCATCACGGAAGCAACGGACGATCTGCATGTATTTGTCGCAGCCGGCGACCATCAGAAGTTGCTTGAACAGCTGCGGGCTCTGGGGCAGGGCGTAAAAGCAGCCGGGTTGCAGCCGCGAAGGGACGATGTAATCGCGCGCTCCTTCGGGGGTGCTTTTGGTCAGCATGGGTGTTTCGATTTCCCAGAAGCCCAGGTCCCCCAGAACATCCCGCATGATTTTCGTCAGCCGGTAACGGGTGTGCAGGATTTCGAGCATGGCGGGCCGGCGGAGATCGAGGAAGCGGTATTTCAACCGCCGTTCCTCGTTCACCCCGACATCCGAGGGGAGGAAAGGGGGTGTCGGGGACTGGCTGAGGACCTCCAATCGGCGTGCCCGAACCTCGATTTCGCCCGTGGCGATTTTGGGGTTTTCTGCGCCGGGGCGTCGGCGACGCACTTCGCCTTCCACTGCGATGCAATACTCCACGCGCAGGCTGCTGGCTCGCTCCACCAGCTCAGGGCTAATCGCAGGGTCGAACACCACCTGTATCAGCCCTGTACGGTCGCGTAAATCCACAAACACCAGTCCGCCCAGATCGCGAATTCGGTGTACCCAGCCGTTCAGGCGCACGGTCTGCCCGAT
>JAVQWE010000356.1:0-3543 GCA_033579175.1 Phycisphaerales bacterium
ATCTGGCGCTGGCCTCCTCATTGAAGCGGCACCCCACCACCGGGAGTTCTGTTGCGTGGATGGATGAGACCGCGCCTGAATCCGTGGGGCCTTATCGGATTCTCCGCAAAATCGGCCGCGGGGGAATGGGAACGGTCTTCGAGGCCGAACAGGACGAACCGCGCCGCGTGGTGGCGCTGAAGGTGATTCGCCCGGGGGTAGTCACGACGTCGCTGCTGGCTCGCTTTCGGCGCGAAGCGCGGGCACTGGCCCGGCTGCAGCATCACGGAATCGCCCGGATTTACCACGCCGGAACGCATCCGGGCCCCGACGGGCCGCAGCCCTACTTCGCGATGGAGCTGGTGCACGGCCCACCGCTGCTGAAGTTCGCGCAAGAGCGCCGACTGGATGTAAATGCGCGGCTGGAGCTTCTGGCGCGACTCTGCGACGCCGTGCATCACGCGCATCAGCGGGGTGTGATCCATCGAGACCTCAAACCCGACAACATCCTGGTGGACGAGACCGTCGATCCGCCCCAGCCGAAGGTATTGGATTTCGGCGTTGCCCGGATTCTCGAGCCCCGGTCACAAACGACCGTGACGCTTCAGACCACCCCGGGGCAGATCGTGGGCACGGTCGCCTACATGTCGCCGGAGCAGGTCGAAGGCAACGCCAGCGAGATCGACATTCGCTCCGACGTGTATTCCCTGGGGGTCATTGGTTACCAGCTCCTCTGCGGGCAGCTCCCGCACAAGGTCAGTGCGGGCAGCCTTGCCGAGGCGGTTCGCACGATCGTTCAGGATGATCCTCTCCCGTTGTCAAGCATCGATCGCGCGCTGCGCGGCGACGTCACGACGATCATTGGCAAAGCCCTGAGCAAGGAAAGATCGCGAAGATACGGCTCAGCGGCGGAAATGGCGGCCGACATCCGCAGGCATCTGCACGATGAGCCGATTACGGCACATCCGCCCAGCACTTTATACCAGCTGAGCAAGTTTGCCCGACGCAACAAAGGCCTGATGGCCGGGGTGGCGGCGGCGTTCGTGCTGCTGGTTGCCGGCGTCATCGGAACCACCCTCGGACTGGTGCGCGCACAACGGCAGCGGGATATCGCCTCTGCCGCCCGGCAGATGGCGGAAGTCGAAGCCCGCAAACAGGCCGCCGTAAGTCAATTCCTTCAGGACATGCTGTCCTCGGCCAATCCGCGCCGTCAGTCTCTCGCCAACCAGACCAGCGGGAAGGACGTAACAGTGGTTCAGGCGTTGCACGCTGCCGCCAGCAGGCTGGACGGCGGCGCGCTGCGCGATCAACCGGAAATTGAGGCGGCCGTTCGGAAAATCGTCGGGGCCACGTTTCTCGAGCTGGGCGAATACGCCCCGGCTGAGGCACATCTGAACCGTGCCGTGCAGTTGTTCCGCGCGCATGCCGGTCCGGTCAGCACTGAAGTGGCCGATTGCCTCAACAGTCAGGCGCTGCTGGCCAGCAAGCGGGGGAAGCTCGCCGAGGCCGAAGAGCTGGCCCGGCAGGGGTTGAGCATCGCGCGTCAGGTGCACGGCGAAGAGCATCGACTCGTTGCCATCGGCCTCAACACGCTGGCCAGCCAGCTTCAGGCCAGCGGAAGGCTCTCGGAAGCCGAACCGCTCATGCGTCAATCCCTCCAGATGCGTCAGAGAGTCTCGCCGGATGATCGGGAGGGAATCGCCACGAGCCTCAACAACCTCGCGATGCTCCTGGATGAGGTCGGCAGGCAATCCGAAGCCGAGCAGTTGTACCGGGATGCGTTGAAAATCCGTCATCAGCTCTTCGGCGCCGAACATCCGGACATCGCGGTGGTGCTGAACAACCTCGCCTTCGTGCTGCGGGTTCAAGGCAAACGTGATGAGGCCCTGGTGATGTTTCGCGACGCGCTGGCGATGCGATGCAGACTCCTGGGAGATCAACACCCCACCACCCTCGCCACGATGAACAACCTTGGATCGCTTCTGCAGGAGATGAAGCGTCTGGACGAAGCTGAATCCCTCTATCGCGCCTCGATCGAAGGCCAGCGGAAACTTTACCCCGGTGCTCACCCCACGCTGGCCAGCACCATCAACAACCTCGCCACATTGCTGCGCGACCGGGGCAAATATGCGGAGGCAGAGGAATTCTTCCGCGAGGCTCTTGCAATGCGTCGAGCCACCCTCGGCGAAGAGCATCCCGCCATCGCCGTGGGATTGAGCAATCTGGCCAGCGTGCTGCGCGAAGTCGGAAAGCAAGAAGAAGCGGTCGAGCTGTCCCGCCGCGCTGTGGCCATCGCAGAGGCACGCTTCGGGCGCGACAATCCCGACACCGCCGCACATCGCACCCAGTTGGGGGCTTCGCTGATTGTACTGGGCGAATACGACAAGGCCGAGAGCGAGCTGCTGGAGGCGTTCCGGGTGCTTGAGAAGAGGCTGCCATCGGATCGACGTGCAATCGGCTGCGTGGGCAACCTGCGAAAGCTCTATCTTGCCTGGGACAAGCCGGAGGAAGCCGCACGCTATGCGGCGTTGCTGCCGGCCGAGGCGCTGCGGGGCCCCACGACCACCACCGCAGGGGGGTGACTGAAGATCATGCGCGCCCCATCCAATGGTGGGCCGTGTTGATCCGTGCGCATCGTTGCTTGCGTTGCGGATTGCGCGGTTGCCGGCTTGTTCTGCGCCCTGTGCGATGGCAGCCTCGGCACTCGCACCGACAGATCGCGCCGGTTCAGGTGCAGCATTGACCGAAATTGACACTGATCATCCGGTCGGTCGGCCGGCCCAATACCATCTGCCGGATTCGATTTCATATTGCCGTCGGTCCAGCGCCTTCGACATGTCCGTCGGCCATCACCGCGCGGGCTCGATCGCTTCGGCCGTGGCGGAAGGTCGAACGCTGGGGTGCCCCAGCGACCGCAGCCACCACGAAATGCAACCATCCTCCAGCCGCACGAACCAGATGCCCTCGGTGCTGGTAAGGAAGTCCCGGGTGTTCACTGCCTTCTCGCCCATGAGAATGATGCGCGAGGTATCGAATCGCGCCCCGGCGCGGGCGGACCACGCCGGCATGTTGATGCACGCGTTCACGCCGTATGCGCTGGCACCTTCGTCCACCGCCTCAAGCTCGATTGACGGACAGAGGGTCAATCTCCGGACCCCGCGAGGAGCTTCGGAAAGCAGGGGGGCAAGCTGCCCCAGCCAGCTTTGCCACGGCTGGCCGTATGCCACACGCGCGTAGCGCCCGTCGTTCTGATCGGCATAAGCACTGTGGGCCAGAAAAAGTTCACGCAGCGCGGCGGCGCATTGAATGGTTTCGGAGTGTCTGCGCGATCTCTGCACCGCCGGCATGAGCAGGGCGAGCAGCAGCCCGACAATGCCGACTACCGCCAGTAACTCAACCAGCGTAAAACCTGTGCGTTTCATGACTGCTTCCGGCGTCTGAGCACCGATTCACCCCGGGGACAGCGGCGCGCCGTTGGCGTTCGGGCGCGCCGGAGCTGTTGCCCGTTCATCGTCGGCGACGCCGCGCCAGCATCGCCAGCCCGGCTGCCGTCGCCGCCGCGGC
>JAVQWE010000357.1:0-3541 GCA_033579175.1 Phycisphaerales bacterium
GCCGCACCACCGCCGCCGCCGCCTTCTCGTTCAACTGCTGTGTAAGTTGCGCCATTCGTTGCCAGGGCACCCACAGCGCCGCCGCCAGCACCAGCAAGACCCCGAAGCCGAAGGTCAGAAGGCACTTGACGGCCAGCGGCATCCGCAACCTGTCCAGCAGCCGAATCATGCAACCGTTATTGTACTCAAAGGATCAGTCGAAAACGTGGCGCAGGATCAGCCGGCAGATCGCGGTCGGCTCCAGCAGGTCCGATTCCAACAGATCGGAACGGGCACTGATCAGCACAGGACTGCCATCCGGCTCAACCGGTGGCCGACCATGGGAACCTTTCACCAGCGACGCATCCAGCGGGATGACATCCAGGAGCGTCCGGAACCCCAGCTTCCGCTTCAGCAGCTTCCAGGCCACCTGAGCGTGGATGAACGGTCTGGCCGGGTCGAGGAACAGTTCCACCGGGTCGTAGCCGGGCTTACGATGGATATCCACAGTCCGCGCAAAATCGGGCGCCCGTGCATCATCCAGCCAGAAGTAGTAGGTGAACCATGCCCCCGGCTCGGCGATCACCACCAAGTCGCCGGCGCGGGGGTGGTCCAGATCGATCTGCCGCCGGGTCTCACCCACGAAGACCTGTGCCACTCCGGGAAGCCTGCTCAGGTGGCTTTGCACCAGCGGCAAGGCCGACGGATCATTCACATACACGTGAGCCACCTGATGATCCGCCACCGCGAACGCCCGTGAAGCCCCGGCATCCAGCAGCTCGCGACCGAGTTCCGTACGCACCTGCAGCAGGCCAAGCTCGCGGAATTCCCGATTCAAGTGAACGGGCTTGGAGACCGGCTCGATTCCATACTCGCTCAGGACGATTCCCTCATATCCCCGTTCTTCGGCGGTCGCCAGCAGCTCTGACACAACGCTGTCAGTCTCCCGTGCCGCCATCGCCGACTCGGGCGAGTTCGGCCCGTACTTCTGAAGGGCGTAATCGAGGTGTGGCAGGTAGATCAGCGTCAGGTCGCAATCGTGCATCAGGACGCTTGCCGCCTGCGCGATCCATCGGCTGGATTCGATGCCCGCGCGCGGCCCCCAGAAGCTGAACAGCGGAAACTGGCCCAAGCGTTCCTGCAGGCGCTGGCGCAGGTCGGGGGGATGAGTCCATACATCGGGGATTTTCCGTCCATCGGCCGGATACATCGGGCGCGGAGTGACGGTGACGTCGGCCGTCGAATACATCGCATACCACCAGAACAGATTGGCGCAGGAGAACTTCGGATCGCGTTGTCGGCCCAGTTCCCAGATTCGCGGACGCTGCACCAGCCGATCACTCTGCTTCCAGAACTTGATCTCGCAGTCCTGCCGGTCGTACCAGCCGTTGCCGACGATGCCATGTTCCTGCGGGGTGCAACCGGTGAGATAGGTGGCCTGCACGCTGCAAGTGACCGCCGGCGTCACATGCCCGATGGAGCAAACCCGCCGCCTCTGCGCCCAGCTCGAAAGCCACGGCATGTGTTGGATCAGCGCGCGCGTCAGCCCAACCACATTCAGGACGATGGTGCGTCGCACAACCGGTGTTGTACCGCATGGACAGGGCACGGCGCAAGTCGTGATCAGCCGGAGCAAGACGACTCAAGCTCCGCCCGGCACCCGGCCGCCGTCACGTGCTTCCGAGGAATTCAGGTGAGCCCGAACTGCTGAAGGCCTGCCCTTTCCGGGGGTGATGGGTGAGTGTCCGGCATCTCAGGAGACGGAAATCCCCGGTAATCAGACAAAAATCATGCCCACCGCTGCAGGATCTCCCGCTGCCGGGACCTCTGGCAGGTGCGTTCAAAATTGAGAAAACCGTGCGTTTGATTCCCGGCCAGCAACTGTCTAGCATCGTCATTGTGCGTGCCTCCTTCGTTCTGGCTGTTCTCTCTCCCCTGATAGCTTTGGGACAGATGGGTCCGGTGCCGGTGGAACTTGCGCCAGTGTCGCAAGGGCAGTTGGAACTGAGCCGGCCGATCGTCGCAACCGTGCAGGCGGTGGTGCGCTCCACGGTGGCGGCGGAAGAGCCGGGGCTGGTCTGCGAGCGGTCATTCGAAGAGGGTCAGGCAGTTTCGCGGGGGATGGTGCTGGCGCGGATCAACACCGACCTGCTGCGTACCCAGCTGGCGGCCGCCGAGGCGGGGGCGCAGGCGCTGCAATCGCAGATTGAGCAGGCATCGGCTGAATATGACCGCGCGGCGATGGAAGTCGAGCGGATGCGCCGGGTGATTGAACAGCGGGCGGTCCCGCAGAAGGAGCTGGACGACGCCGAGCGCGACGCGCGAGTCACGGCGGCGGTGCTGGCCAACCGTCGGGCGATGCTGGCGGAAAAGCAGGCGGAGGTGTCGCGCCTGAGGCTGATGATCGAGAAATCCGAAGTGAAGGCACCGTTCGATGCGATCGTGTCGGTTCGCCACGTGGAAGTGGGGCAGTGGATCCGGCAGGGGGATCCGGTGGCTGAGATCGTTCAGACAGACCCGGTGTACGTGCGAGGTCAGGTACCGGAGTCACTGGTGACGCATCTGCGCGAGGGGGACACGGTGCGCGTGTCGATCGACGCGCTGCCCGGTGAGCATTTTGAGGGCAGAATCGCCCACATCATGCCGGAAGCCGACGCCGGCAGTCGCACGTTCGGGGTCAGGATTCTCCTGAACAATCCGCAGCAGCGAATCCGGCCGGGGTTCTTCGCACGCGCCACTTTTCTGACTCAGAGCGCGCCGGGCAACTGGCTGGTGCCGAAGGATGCCGTGATCAGTCAGGAACAGACCGCTCATGTGGTGGCGTTTCGAAACGGTGTTGCCGAAATTGTGCCCGTGCAATTGCTGGCGCTGGCCGGCCAGACCGCGTGTGTCCGGGGTGAATTAAGGGTTGGCGATCAGGTGGTGATCCGAGGAAATGAGTCGCTACGCGGCGGGGAACCGCTGAGTCCGCGCGGCGGCCCGTCGTCGGCGGCCGGGCCACCACCGGCGTCGCAACCGCAAGGCTGAAGGGAGTGCTGCTCTCCCGGTGGCTTCCGCCCGGGTTCGTCCCCATGAATCTGATCGAATTATCCATCCGCCGGCCCGTTACCGTCACGGTTGTCGTCCTGCTTCTGGCGATTTTCGGGATTCTGTCGCTGCGTCGGGTCCCGGTGCAACTCACCCCGAACGTGGATCGTCCAGTGGTCAGCGTCACCACCCGCTGGTTTGGCGCCAGTCCGCAGGAGATCGTCCGCGAGATCATCGAGGAACAGGAAGACAAGCTCAAGACCGTAACCGGCCTTCGCGAGATGACCAGTCAGGCCATCGAAGGCGAGGCCTCGATCCGGCTGGAGTTTGCCGTCGGCACAGACAAGGAAGCTGCCCTCAACGAAGTCCGTGACAAGCTGCGGCAGGTACCGGAATACCCCCGGGACGTGGACGAGCCGACCGTCGAAGCAACGGACCGCTTCAGCCGCGATTATATCGCCTGGTTCATCGTGCGGCGGATCGACGGCTTTGTTCCCAGCGGCCCGGCAGCGCCCGGGTTCGAGCACGGCGATAT
>JAVQWE010000358.1:0-3537 GCA_033579175.1 Phycisphaerales bacterium
TCCCGGGCCATCAGCTCCGAATGCGTGCCGACTTCGATAATTCTCCCGGCGTCCATGGCCACGATGAGGTCGGCATGGGTGATGGTGCTTAACCGGTGGGCGATGACGAACGTCGTGCGATGCCGGAACAACTCGCGCAACGATGCCTGGATGAGCTGCTCGCTTTCGGTGTCAAGGTTGCTGGTAGCCTCGTCGAGGATCAGGATCGCCGGATTCGCCAGAATCGCGCGCGCGATGCTGAGCCTTTGCCGCTGCCCTCCGGAGAGCTTGAATCCCCGCTCGCCGATCAGCGTGTCATATTTTTCGGGCAGACGTTCGATGAATTCGTGCGCGTTGGCCCGACGCGCCGCATCGATGATTTCGGCGTCGGTGGCTCCGCGCCGCCCGTATTCGATGTTCTGCCGCACGGTGCCGTCGAACAGAAACGTCTCCTGCGGCACGACCGCCAGCAATTCACGGTAGCTGGCCAGCTTCAGCCGGCGCAGGTCGATGCCGTTCAAGGTGATGGAGCCGCTCGATGGGTCCTGAAACCGCGCCACCAGGTCGGTGATGGTGGTTTTGCCGGCCCCGCTCGGACCTACCAGCGCCACGGTCTGCCCGCCGCTGACTTTGAGGGAAAAATCGCGAATCACCGGCACGTCGGGACGATAGGCAAAGCTCACCCGGTGGAACTCGATCTGCCGCACTTCGCGAGGCGCTTCGACCGCATCAGGTGCATCGGGCTTGTCCGGCTTCATCGCCAGCACGTCGAAGACCCGGTCCATCGCGGCCAGGGAACGCTGCGTCTGGCTCACGCTGTTGATGATCTGCCACACCGGCTGGATCAGCAGCACCGCGTAAATCTGGAACATGAAGATGTCGCCGACGGTGGCTTTCCCCTGCATCACCAGATACCCCCCGAACCACACCACCAGAAGGCTGATTCCGGGGATAAGCAGGCCCCACACCGTCGAAAGCATGATCTCAATCCATTCCGCCCGCAGCATCTTGCGGACGACGGTGTGGTGTGAGACTGCGTAGCCCGCTTCTTCGCGGGCTTCGCGACGAAACGCCCGGATCACGCGGATGCCTCCGAAGGTCTCGGTGATGTGGCCGTCGATGGCGGCGCGATCCTCGCGCATCGACCGGTAGAGCGGCCGAACCCGGCGTATCCACAGCCAGCTTGCCCCGGCCAGTGGTGGCAGCAGGACAAACGCCGCCAAGGCAAGCTGCCAACTGGCATAAAACACGATGACGACAGTGAGAATCACCTGAATCACTGCCACGGCCGGGTTGATCAGCGCCAACGTGACCAGCCCGCTGACCGTGTCCACGTCTCCCGAGAGCCGGCTGACGATCCCGCCGGTCTTCATCTCTCCCAGTTCTCCGAGGGACAAGCGCAAGAACAAGTGAAACAAGCGATTGCGCAACCTGAACACGAGCAGGGCGTTGAGTGTGGCCAGCAGGTAGCTGCGCCAGGTATCGAATCCGGTCTTGGCCAGCAGGATCAGGAAGATCGCCAGCCCGATTCGGGTGAGTTGTCCGCTTTTTTCCGACCACGGCGCAGGGGCCGGCAAGAGATCCATCACCTGCTTCAGCCCGTAAGGCCAAGCCATATTCAACCCCGTGGTGGCCGTCGCCAAAACAAACACGCCGACAATCGTTCGGCGATACGGCCACAACCAGGCGATGTATTCACGCAAGTGATTGCCAGAGCTGGCTTTACGTTCTGTGGAGGGTGGGTTGACCGCGCTGCCGGAGACACGCAGGAACTCCCGCAGGCGCAGTTTGCTGGAAGGGGGGAGCTTCATCTGTCCCGCGGATTGTACTCGCCGGGCGATCCTTCCACACTTGGGGTGGGGTCTGAGGCTGCTCACCCTCCCCGGACACTGGGAGCGGGTTTCTGATGGGCACGGAGCCTGCCGAGGGGGCCGCACCAATCCACAGCTGGGGCGGGACCTGCGGTTCAAACCGGCTTAGAAGTTTCATATGTTTGCAATATGTTAGGTAGATCAATTGACATGGGCAAAAAAGTTGCTGATCCGGCAGGGTCAAATGACGTGCTCAACCCTTCCGGCCTGCGCTGACACGCGCCATCGCCATACTTGACCGCTTCGGGGGGTGCAAATAGGATGCGGCTCGATCGTTGCACTTGGTCGCATCCATTGCAGCGCCTGGGGCAGCGTGTCGCGCGGCGGAAGGCCGTAACACCACTGGTTCACACCATCCAAGGAGCCGCCCTTGAGTCTGTTGACGAAGATCTTCGTCGTTCTCCTGGTGATTTTGTCGATCGTCTCGTCGGCGGCGTTTGTCACGTACGTCAACACGGTCGAGCTGACCAAGTCGTCGATCAAGAACCTCGAGGCACAGCTTGCTGCGGCGAACTCCAAGGCCGCCAGTTTCGAGGCCGAACTGGCTGTGGCCCGCCAGGCCGTCCGCGACAATTTCCAGACCGCTACGCAGCAGATCGAGCAGATGAAGCAGGCGCGCGACGCGGCAAACAAAATGCTGGCGGATCGTGATGCCGAGCTGGCCAAGGCCAACGCGCAACTGGCGTTGCAGTCGGCTGATCTGAACCGCCTGACCGAAGCGCTTAAATCCAGCGAAGATACCAAGAGCAAACTGCAGGAACTGACCGTGGCATTACGGCAGGCCAACGACAATCTCACCCGTCAGAATGCCGAACAGTCGCTCACCATCAGTGACCTCACAAACCGTCTGGAAGTGACGGAACGCGAGCGCCGTTTCCTTGCCGAGCAGTTTGCCGAGGCACAGAATCAGGCCAGCAAGCTGGGCAAGGCACTGAAGGACATGGGGGGCAACGTGGCGCAGATTCTTGAATCACCCACCGGGCTGGCAGGTGGAGCGCCCCCGATCAATGGCGTGATCCGTGCCACCCGCACGATCGCCGGGATCCCCTACGCCACGATCTCTGTCGGCTCGGCCGACAGCGTCGTGCGAGGCATGCGTTTCAAGGTGATCGATCGGGAGACAGGCAAGTTCCTCGGCGAGCTTACCGTCGACACGGTGGAGCCGAACGAAGCCACGGGCCGGCTGGACGGACCGGCGATCGCCGAAGTCAGGCCGGGGGTTGAAGTGCGGACGCAATTGTAACGGCAAGCGATCGCTGAGCGCACGATTAGGGCCGCTGCGCAGGCCGGGAGAGTATGGAATGAGTCGCACGGGCATGGGTCCGGAACCGATTCCGGTTCAGCCGGGCAATAACATCTACACGGTGCTTGCGGGTGTGGCAGTGCTCGTGCAGGTGCTGACCCTGCTGGTGCTCTTCCTCAAGTACAACGCTGTGTTTGAGGGCTGGCCGTTCACTATGAGCAAGTGACGTCCCCCGGGCCGCACCGGGCCATCTGGGGGGCATCGTCCCGGGGAATGACGCAGTCAGTTGAAGTCGGTTTCCAGGAACGGGGCAAACTCGCGGTTCCAGTATTGCTCGGCCATTTCCTCGCGCCGCGAGAGATCCTCCAGATCGCGCGTCAAGTGCCACACGGGTGTGGCCGAGAGCCGCAATCGAGTTCGAATGATCCGATCATCGCGCAGGAC
>JAVQWE010000359.1:0-3530 GCA_033579175.1 Phycisphaerales bacterium
GTTTCCGTTGGATCAGTTGTTTTCGCGACAAACCCTTTTGCTGCCGTAGATTATCGGACGAAGCGCACTTCCTGCTGTCGCGACCGGCATTTTGCCGCGCCATCCGATGCCGGACGGATTATAGTGCCGGGTATGGCCGGGCCAAGCGAGCGATCCATTCGCCCGCCCGCCGTCGCCGGGATGTTCTATCCGGCCGACCCGAACGAATGTCGCGCGCAGGCCGAAGGCTTCGTGCGACAGGTTCCGGTCGCGGCCATGGAGCGGCGGGCACTGGGCGCGATCGTGCCCCACGCCGGGTGGATCTGTTCCGGCGCCATTGCCGGGCAGTCGATCGCGGCGCTGGCCTCGACTGCCGGACGAGTGGATCTGGTTGTGGTGTTCGGCGCGATTCACACGCCGATTCGCATCGACCGGGCCGCACTGGACATTCACGACGCCTGGGCCACGCCGTTGCGACTCACCGACGTGGCGCCGGAACTGGCAGCCGAGGCGATCGGCGGGTCGCAGCTGTTTGTTCGCGATGAAAGGCTGCACCGTCGCGAACACGCGGTGGAGGTTGAGCTTCCGCTGATCGAGACGGCGTGGCCAGGCGTCCCTGTGCTGCCAGTGGAAGTGCCCGTGGATTCCTGTGCCGTGCAGATCGGCGAGCAGACGGCGAGATTGTGCCAGCGCCACGGGCTGTCGGTGGTCTTCCTGGCCAGCAGCGACCTGACGCACTACGGCCCGGACTACGACTTTGCGCCGGTCGGCCTCGGACCGCAGGCGCTGGATTGGGCGAAGGAAAACGACCGTCGGCTGCTGGCGCTCGTGACGGAAATGCGGGCTGAAGCGATTGTGCCGGAGGTCAAACTGCATCAAAACGCCTGCGGCGGGGGCGCGATTGCTGCAATGTTGGCGGCGTGCCGCTATCTTGGCGCTTCCCGGGCGACGGTGCTGCGACACGCCAACAGTTGTGAAACTCTGGCGGAACTGCGACCGCAGCCACCTGTCAATGCCGTGGGCTATGCAGCCGTGGTCGTCACGGACTGATGGGAATCAGGCGCAAGCGATCGGCGGCGGCGACCGCGCTTGGAGAACCCGCTGTTCGCGTGTGACGAGGATCGGAAGTCAGTTGAAACGCAGAATCGGGAGGATGTCGCGTCGAGACATCACCCGGCATAAACCGAACTGGTGCCCCCGCCCCAAGCTGCCTCCCCGGGGTATGGAGAAGAGGGCATTTTGTGCGGTTTTACGAGGGATCGAAACCCGGCCGGCCCTGCCCGGCAGGGATGGACACGGATGTGGAACGGCCTTTGCCCCCGGGCAAAGCCATGAAAGACAGCCGCCTCCTGGAGCCGAGGAACATGACCGAGCAGGAATTTCAGTCCAAGCTCGCCGAACTGATGGGTGAGATCAGCACGCTGCCAGCCAGCGAACGCGCCAAGCTGGAGAAGCTGGCCGATGAAACCCGTGCCCGCCACGAACGACTGCGCGCCACGGTCAGCAGCCTCCAGGAAAGCCTGGATTACCTTCGTTTGAGCATCAAATACCTGGTCTTCGATCTCGAAGCCACCCGACGCGAAAACGGCTACCTCCGAAGAATGCTGGAGGAAACCAGCGGGAACAACGAGTAGGCGCACCGGCGTTGCGAGCCGGCTCCGCAGAATTACCCGCGGCCGGGTGAACGATTCCACATCGCGTCACTGCGAATCAGGGCCGTTTGCCGGTTCTGCAGGGGCAAGCTCGGAACCGGGTTGCTTGCAGCCGCGGGCTGACGCATCCGTCGGATCATCAATTGGGGAAGGATTCAGCCCCTCGGGTCTGGTTCGAACAACATCCGAACGCCGCAACGCTGCCCCGGGGTCGGCAAAGGCTGCCTCCTGCGATCCCTGTACCGCGCGGTACGTTTGCACAGAATCATCGTAAGTATCTATAGGAAACAGACTTACAGCGATCTCGCCCCGCGTTGACCTGACGCAATGTTAAGATCGCGCTAAGGCGCCGCGCCAGATGCAGTTCGGATGCCCGCTCCGCTCGAACCGGAGAACACCCCCACGACGGCGGGTCAAGCCCCGGCCTTGGCCGTCTGCCGAAGTCGAATCTCCCGTCGACCCGCGAACATCACCTTGCCAAGCAGCCGTTTCCTCGTCCGGGGCGCCTCGGGAGCACACATCACCGGCTTGCTTCATCTCCGTGTGCCAGCAGCCGAGGACTGACCTTCCCGTAAAGAATGCTCGTGGCCAGCAGCAGGACTCCCAACCCGAAGAACGACAGGATCCGCAACCCGGTCGACGCCGCCGACAGATCCAGCACCACCACTTTCAGCAACGTGATCGCAAACAGACCCAGACCGACATATCGCAACGGAGCGGCGCGGATCCGGAAACCTGCGATCACCAGAACGATCGCATAAATCGACCACCAGACCGACCACCCCACCTGCCGGGCCATCCACGGTTGCGAGAGTGACTGACCCTCAGCCCAGCGATCGATTTCCATCGAGATCAGCCAGAACGCCAGCACCACCACCATCGACCCTGCGGCCACGCGCCAACCGCCCTGCGCAAGGCCCATCGCCAGACCCGCCGTCGCCATCACCAGAGCACCGGCCAGCAGTTGAAGGTTCGCTCCGACCCGGCCTGCTGCAACACCCTCGCTCAGCCGGAAGCCCAGGCTGTCCATCACGAGAAACTTGAGCGTCAGCAGACCTGCCAGCGCCACTCCCACCGCCGCCGCCGCAGTCCGTGACCGCAGCAGGGTGAACACCCCCATGAATGCACCGGCCGAAAGGCACCAGAGAATCGTCGTGCACAACTGCCGCGTTTGCGACGTGGGGAACGTCATCGCTACGCCGCGAGCGGCCGCTCGATCGATCGCCCGGAGAGTCTCCGCCGTCAGACCAATGGTCATCAAGAGCACAATCGCAACCGCAAGCACGAGGCGCGCCCGTGGCGAGCTGTCGCCCGACTGCACCCAGACCGGCCGGCGCAGCAGATAAATACCGATCATGGATACCGCGATCAGCATTCCCAGCGCCATCTCGGCATTCAGCAACACGGGAGGCGCTGCCGCGAGGGGCGTTGCCGCGCGCCTTGCCACCAGGTCCACTGCCACCCATTTGGCCGCAGCCACAGTCAGAGCACCGGCCGAGTGCCAGGCCAGTCGCACGTCGGGCCGGCCCGCATCCAGCAGCGCGCACAACCATGCGTAGGCAAGAATCGCGATCGTCGCCCCGACCGCCGGCAAGGCGGTCATGCTTACGGCAATCCAGAACACCCCCGCCGCCGCCTGCAGCAACGTGCGCCAGACTGCAAACTCCCGGGGTCGGGAGTTCATTCCGCCGGCCAGCCAGAGAACCCCGGCAATCAGGTGACCGACGAGGACCAGCGCCAGCGCGACAGCCAGATATCTCGGAACGACCGTTGCACCGATTTCCAGCAGGCGCGCCGCCCGCTGACTGTCCCAGTCTTCTCCGAGCCACCAGACGAAATACACCACGCACAGCGCCCAGGAGATGGCGGCGGCGCGGCGCGGCACGTTCAAATCCAGCG
>JAVQWE010000360.1:0-3508 GCA_033579175.1 Phycisphaerales bacterium
GGCGGCGCGGATGGATCCCATCGAGGCATTACGCAGCGAGTAACGGCGCCTATGACGGCGGCCGTGGGTCGCCGGTGCCGAGACTGGCCGTCCGCAACCATCCCCCCCGCGCGGTTCGCGGGCTGTGACAAGCCGTCTCAACGCCCGCCGGCCCGCAGGAGGGTTGGCACGATCTTATTCTCCTTCGTCGAGGAATTTCAGCAGCAGCCGGCGTTCGCGCGGTCCGTCGAACTCGCAGAAGAAAATTGCCTGCCAGCGGCCCAGCAAGAGCTTTCCATCCGCGATCGGGATCGTGACGGAGTTACCGGTGAGGGCGGATTTGACGTGTGCGTCGCTGTTTCCCTCATCGTGCTGATAAAACGCCTCGAGCTGGGGGATTGCCGCTTCGAGCTTGCGGATCAGGTCGTGTTGTGTGTTCGGATCGGCGTTTTCCTGCAACACCACGCCGGCCGTCGTGTGAGGAACAAAAACGATTGCCAGGCCGTCCCGCACTCCGGCGGCGGCGAGATGTTTCTGGACGCGGCTGGTGACGTCGATCATCTGCAGTCGTGAAGAACTCTCCAGCGACTCGGTCACCGGACGGTGAATGCGCATCGGGAAGCCTCCGGCTCGCCAGCCTATGGGCGCCAGCGAGGTGATGCAAGGCAAATACGCTACACTTGCCGGGATGATGCCGATTCGCATGGGAATTATCGGTTACGGCCGGATTGGGGCGCTGCACGCCCGCTGGATCGAACGGTGTGGACGGGCAAGGGTTCAGGCTGTCTGCGACATCACCCCGGCCCGTCGGGAAATGGCCCGCGCCGCGGGATTCGAGGTTGTAAGCGAGGTTCCGGCACTGCTTGAAAGACCGCTCGATGCCATCCTGGTCACCTCCCCCACCTCGATGCATTTTGAGCACGGTCTGGCCGCGCTGTCGGCCGACAGGCATGTGATGATCGACAAGCCGATGGCCCTGGATTTTGCGCAGGCCCGTTGTCTTGCCGACGAGGCCGCGCGGCGTGGTCGTGTTCTCAGCGTTTTTCATAACCGTCGATGGGATAGGGACTTCCTGACGGTCCGGCAGGCGCTGGTGCAAGGGGTGTTCGGGCGCGTGATCAATGTAGAAAGCCGGCTCGGACAGTGGGCAAGCTGCGTCGGGGGCGCGGCAGTGGAATACCGGCCGCAGTGGCGTACGGAAGCGGCGTTCGGCGGTGGGGGGTTGTATGACTGGGGATCCCATTTTCTGGACCAGATCTGGCAATTGCTGCTTCCGGATCGACCGGTGCGGGTCTTTGCCCAGCTCCGCGGCAACGTCTGGTCAACCGATTGTGACGATTTTGCCCGGGTGTGCATTGACTTCGCCGGGGGGGCTGTCGCCCTGGTCGAGATCAACACCACGACAACCCGCCCCCTGCCCCGGTGGCACGTCGACGGGACCGAAGGCTCGGCCGATTCTCCTCCCTCACGGGAGTTCGACACCGACACGTGGGCTCGCCTGCGCTTTGTCTGCAAAGACGGCACGGAGCGCCTGTTGCCGATGGCCAATCCAGGACTCGACGAACCGGCCATCTGGGAGCGCTTTGCCCTGGCCTGCATGGGTGAGGGCACACCTGCGGTGCCGATCCGGAGCGTTCTGGCAACGATGGTCCTCCTGGACGCGGCACGCGAATCGTCCCAAACGGGGCGCGCCGTCGACTTGGGACCGCACCAGCACCTGTTTGCCCCGGAGTGATGCACGGACCGGGGGCGGCGCGCCGGCGCGAGTCGTGGCGCCGTCGCCGAACCCCCCGGGCGAGGGTTCTGAGCTGGCGCAGATGCAAGCGACGGGGCAGACGCTTGCCAAGGGCGCTGGCCGGCTACGCGGAGCCGGCCAAGACATCGTCAATCACGGTCTGCCGATCGATCCGTCGATCACTGAACAGAGCTATCGGCCGGCTTGAAGGCAGCGAAGACAACGAACCGCCGGAGGGACGCGGCGCCCCGCCCGGAAGCGATTGGTTGAAATTCGCCGCCAGCAAGGCGAAGTCGGACAGGTCGATCAGGCCGTCGTAATTGAAATTGCCCTGGAACCAGTCGCCGGCCGTGTTAAACGACGCGCCGAGGGCGGCGAAGTCAGCGAGATTCACCAGGCCATCGAAATTGGCATCGCCCGCGAGCGTGAACCGAACCAGGACGGTCGTGGCATCGACCACTTCTCCCAGGAACGTCGCCGGGAACGTCGTGAAGAGCTGGCTGGCCTCGGCATAGCCGAGAGCGTCAAGTCGCGGACTGCCGGCGGCGGCGGAGGATCGGATTCCCGGTCCGTTCCAGGTACCGGCGGCATACCCGGAAGCCAGTCGGGTGCGAATGGCCGGAAGCGGCGAGGCAGAAGGCCCACCGGAGTAATCGACGATCAGCGCACCATCGGCCAGATTCAACGCGCCGTTCGGATCGACCGAGATGCCGGATACGCGAATCAGTGAGGCACCGGGTGCAGCCAGCGACGCCAGCGCGCCGGCTCCGACAGTGAGTGTCCCCAGGTGCTGAGTCGCGCCGAAGACGGCCTGCGAGCCGGCCGACAGCACCTCCACGTCAAGCACCTCGTTCTGGGTAGCGGCGTCTACATCGAACTGGAAGGTGGCGCCGGCGGTGATCCGAAGTGTGTTCTGACCGGCAGCACCGAGAAAAGCCGGCAGCGCCGTCGAGCCTTCGTAGATCAGCAGGTCGTTGCCGGCCCCGGCCTCAAAGTGCACCGACTCGGTTGAGACGTAATTGATGCGCCGCCCGTCAAATTCGATCGCAGATCCGTTGAACAGCGCCGTTTCGGCAGCGGGAGTGCCACGAAGCGTCACCCGATCCTCGTTCAGCCCACCGTCGTAGGAAATGCCATTTACGGGAATTGGATTTCCGTTCACCAGATCGACGATCAACTGGTCGTCGAACGGTCCGGCGATGAGATGGAGCTGGCTGGTGGTTGCCCGATCGAGTGAGACATCGGGCGTGCCTGAAGGCGTGGTAGAATTGAAAATCTCGATCCGGTCGCCGGCAGAATTGAGGCGGACGTAGAAGCCGGTGGCACTGGAGAAGGCCGTCAGATTGCCAAAGTCGCGATTCAGCACGTCGGCTGCAGCGGCGGTGAGGTTGTAGGCGCCGGTCGGGGGGTGGGTGAAGACAGCGTTAGTCAGCGGAACCTGCCGCAGCAGATAATTGCCGGCCTGCAGGGGCGTGAAGAGATACTGCCCGCTGGCCGGAGTGAGCTGATTGGGTTCGGTGGTCTGCAGGTTGATCGACCAACTGTTCAGCGTTCCACCGAAGCCGGCAAGATCATCGGTCACCTCGAGTTTCCAGGTGCCGTTGCCGTTTTCGCCGATCAGGGTCGAGAGCGGCTGTTCCGGCCGGAAGGACCCGGTAAACGGGGGCGTTCCCGAGGTGATCGGGAGGGGAGCTGAGTCGTCAAAAATGGTGTTGGTGTAGTTATCCCCGCTGCCGCCGTTGTCGGTGGAAAGCTCGATGCGCGTCCCGGCCGGGCTGATCAGGTACAAGTCCA
>JAVQWE010000361.1:0-3497 GCA_033579175.1 Phycisphaerales bacterium
CGGAGTAGATCTGCATCGACTCATGCAGTCCGAATTCGGCCGAAAAGTACGCCGTCAGCAGCTTCCCTTCCTTACCGTGTGCCTGCTGAAACCAGCCGGTTTCCTTCAGATGCTGCTGGAACGCCGAATACACCCGGTTCAGGTGGGCCAGATACCCGTCATCCTCGGCGACTTCCGCAAGAATCCGCTGCGGTATCAGTCCCAGGAAGCGGCGGGCATTGTGATGCACTTCGTCCCACAGCCCGGGGGTGTCCAATCGACGATCCAGCCGACGGAACAGATCAACCGCATCGGGATTCCACACCCACCAGAAGTTATTGGCCAGCTCCATCAGCGGTTCCAGCGGCTTGGGAATCGCCGGAAACACCTGAAACGACCGGATGTTGGGGATAAAACCGTCAGACATGAATTTCACCTGTGATCATCAACCCTGCGAAACCGCCGCTTCGCCATCCACGTGCCCAGGCGGCGGATCAACGACGCTGCAAGATTCCGGCACTGCCCGTGGGCAATCGCCGTTTTTGCATATCGGTTATTTTGGGAAAAGCACACAGACCGGGCAAGGGGCCGCGCCGCTCTCTCGACAAACCGCGGGCCCAACGCACAGCAAGGGCTCCGGATGCACCGTTCGAACCTCCTTGATCGGCTGCCCCGGCAAAGCCGCCGTGAGCACGGGCGGTGGAGCGTCATCGAATCTGGAGCATGAAAGGAGCCAGCAGGGCCACCCCGCGTTTCTCCAGAACGCGCATCAGCAGCAACTGCCGGGCGAGTTGCCGACGGGCCGATTCCGGCACCGCCAGCAGCAGCGAGTCGGAGGAAAGAACGGATCGGCTCGCCGATCGGAGCTGTGTGGTGCCCCCGGAGAGCAGATCGGCCAGCGTCTTCGGCGCCGGCAGGGTCTGGATTTCGAATTTGTCCTTCTCCAAGCCGGCCCGCTCGGCGGCGTGGGCGATGGCTTTCTCCAGCCCCCCCAGTTCGTCCACCAGACCCAGCTTCTGCGCTTCGCCGGCCAGGAAAATCCGCCCCCGGGCAACCCGATCGATGTCGGCGATCTTGCCCCGACGCGTGGTCATCACGCGCTGGGTGAACTGATCATACACCGTCTGCATCGATTTGCGGATCAGTTCCCGTTGGCGTTCGTCCCAGACCTTGGTCGTGCTGTACAGATCGGCGTTCCGTCCCTTGCTGAATTCCTCGGTGCTCAAGCCGATCCTGGTGAAGAGGTCTTTCAACACGAATTTCCCCCCCACCACCCCGATGGAGCCGATGATGGCCGACGGATCGGCGAAAATGTAGTCGCCGGCGCTGGCCAGGTAATAGCCCCCGCTGGCTGCCATACCCCCGATGCTGATGATCACCGGCTTCTCTTTGGCGACGCGGCGAATCGCCTGCCAGATCACTTCGCTGGCCAGGGCGCTGCCCCCCGGTGAATCGATCCGGATCACCACGGCCTTCACATTCTCATCCTTGCCGGCCGTTCGAAGGGCCGAACGCATCGTTTCCGAGCCGATGCCGGCAGATTCCAGCAGCCCTCCCTCGCCAGAGCCATCGGTGATGACTCCCTCGGCATAGAACAGTGCCACGGTCGGCCCGCGTGTGGCTTCGGGCTTGCGCGTCATGGCCTTCAGCAGCGAGAAGATGTTGCTGAAGTCGACTTCTTCGCGCGGTTTGGCGGCGTAGTTTTCGATCAGGTTCATTTCGCCATCGAGTTTCCGCTCGATCAGTTGCCGCAGTCCGTCCTGATCCACCAGATGATCGACCAGCCCCCGCTCCAGAGCCTCAGGACCGCTGACCATCGTATCGTCGATGGCACGGCGAACGGTGTCGCGTGAAAGCCCGCGCGTGGTGGCAATCCCGTCCACAATCAGCGTGAACAGCGAGTCCACCAGCTTGTTCATCTCTCCGCGCAGCTCCTCGCTGGCGCTGGTGCGCATGTAGGGTTCCTGAGCACCTTTGTACTCGCCGATCTGCACGAAATCCGGCGTGATCCCCACCTTGTCCATCGTCCCACGATAGAACATGGTCTCCACGCCAATGCCGGGAATCGTCACCTCCCCCGCCTCCAGCATGCAGATATCCGTCGCGGCGCTGGCCACTGTGTAGGTGATCGAGTCATAGGAATCGGCGAACACGAACACCTTCTTCCCCGCCCGGCGGATTTCCGCCAGTGCATCGCGGATTTCCGTGGCGGCCGCCAGATTCATCGAGGCGCCCGCCCCGAAGCTGAGCAGGACCGCCTGCAGGCTCTGATCGTCGCGCGCCTTGTGAAGACGCGAAACAATCGAGCGCAGCGTCAGGGCGTCGGAAGGACCGAACCAGGAAAAATCCGACGGTCTTTCCGTGACGGCAGAATTGATCTCGAACATCGCCACCTGCCGCCGGGCAGCCAGCTCGGCTTCTCGTGCCTTCTGCAGGGCCACCAGCTCATCGAGGCGCGGATAACGGCTGCCGGTCGGTCCTCCGCCCGGTTGTGTGGCGGGGCGGGTGGTGGGGAGGGTTGCCGGCTCTGCCAACGCCAAGGAGCACGCCAGCAGCCCCGCGAGCAACGATCGAACCAACATGAGCATCTCCGTGAGAACCCCCAAATCGTGCAGAAGTATAGATCGGTCAGCCAAGGTCAACAATCGCAATCTCCGGTTGGATTTGACGCCCCCGATACCGTCGTTGTAGCCTCCGCAATCGTGGGAAGGCACCCGGGTCGTCACCTGCTGTATCTCCTGATCGGAACAGTGGTTGCGCTGGCCTGCGCCGCGCGGGGGCAGGCCCCGGCCGAGTCCCTGGTGATGGAGGCCAATCGCGCCCGAACCTGGTCGATGGGCGAAACCTCCGCCGTCGCGTTGGACGGGGGGGTGACCATCCTGAGCGACCGGGTGCGGCTGTATGCCCAGCAGGCGGTGGTGTGGGTGCGGGCGGCGCCGGGTTCGCCGGGGGTGCAAATCGTGGAAATCGCCCTGATCGGGCAGGCGAAGGTGGAACAGGCCACCGGCATCCGAAGCGGCTCGCGCATCATGGTCAACCTGCCGGTACGCGGGACCATCCGCGTCACCGCACAGCAACGTCTGGCAGTCGATGCCAGCGACAGTGAACTGTACCAGCAGGCTGAGCGGATGCGTCGGGGCGAGCCGGAGGAAGCGCCACCGCCCCGCCAGCCGGCCCCGACCCCACCGGTGCCCGGCGTGCCTCCAGCGCCCGAGCCGCGCGCCGCAGCCCCCGCCCGTCCGGAGACGCCCCCCGCCCCAAGCGAACCGCGCGTCGAGCGGCCCGAAGTCGCGCCTCAGCCCGAACCGACCGCCCCCGAGCGGACCCCCGCCCCCCGCGAGCCGCTGGCCCCGTTCCAGGCGCCGGATCGCCCGGCTGAACCGGTCGCTTCCACGCAGCCGTCGGCCCCGATCAACTTCCAGGCGCGGGAAATCGAGACACGTGCCGGACCCGACGGCAAGATGATCGTGCTGCTCTCCGGCGGAGTCACGCTGCTTTCCCGTCGCGATAACGGGGAT
>JAVQWE010000362.1:0-3497 GCA_033579175.1 Phycisphaerales bacterium
CTGAACCACGGGGGGGCATTCGCGGAATTTGTACGTCTGCCGGCCGAAAACCTGCATCGTGTGCCCGACGGCGTCGATGACGAATCGGCGGTGTTCGTTGAACCGCTGGCGGCAGCGTTTCAGATTCTCAAGCAGGTGCAGTTCGATGCGCGCACGTGGGTAACAGTGCTCGGGGACGGCAAACTGGGTCTGCTGGTGGCGCAGGTTTTGCGCAACACCGGCGCGCCGGTGCGAGTAATCGGCCGACACGCCGACAAGCTGTCCTTGTGTGAGAAATGGTCGATCCGGGCAAGACACGTTGACGAAATCGTCGCCCGTCATGATCAGGATGTCGTAATCGACTGCACCGGTTCGCCCGCAGGCTTCGGGCTGGCTCTGGCGATGACCCGCCCTCGCGGAACCGTGATCCTCAAAAGCACGGTGGCGGCCGGCGCCGTGCTGAACCTCGCACCTGTGGTGATCGACGAGATCAGTGTGATCGGCAGCCGATGCGGCCCCTTTCGCGAGGCCATCGGGGCGATTGCGCGCCGGGAAGTGGATGTCACTTCGCTGATCCATCGGCGGATGAAACTGGAGCAGGGGGTAGAGGCGATGGAAGTTGCATCTCGGCCGGGAGTCCTGAAGGTGCTGCTTACCGTGGATTAACCGACCGACGGTGGATGGCGCGCGTGCTGCGGGGGTTGGCGAAGGTGCCTGATCCGACGTAAAACGCTCACGGCGCCGTTTCGGCGCCAAAGCAGCCATGGCCAGGGATCTTGCGGTTATCCTCAACAACGGAAGCATCAACTCAGCCGTCACCACGGCTCTGGCCGCACAGAAGTATCGTCCCATCACGTTGTATGTGGCTCCCGTGGCCGACCCGGCCAGCAACAGCCGTCAGGCCTATGATGCTCAGGTTGCCTACTTCCGGCCGTACCGGGAGCACACCGTTGCTATGCCGATGCTGTCCGCTTGGCCTGAGCGCCCCAGCCAGCCGCAGGGTCCGTACGATCCTCGCCTTCGGCCGAAACTTGGCCCGCAACTCACACAGCTGTTGCCCATCCTCGCGATTGCTGCCGGCTACGCGGCTCAATATCAGGCCGCCGCCATCTACCTGGGGTTGCGGGTCGGTCCGCACAACGATGAACTGGCGCAGGCCACAGAGTTCTGCCAGATCTGGACGGAGCTGCTGCAACATCCGTGTGAGCAGGGCGAATTGGAACTGATTGCGCCGATCCTCGAGCTTGAGCCTTGGCAGGTCGTCGATCTGGGCTATCAATTGGCCGTCCCGTTCGAGCGGACATGGAGCTGCGTGGATGAATCGTCTGAGCCGTGCTGGGCCTGCGTGCGCTGCCGTGCGCGGGAAGCCGCGTTTCAGCAGTCTGGTCGGCCCGATCCGCTCCGGCAGGCAAGAAGACCTTAAGGCACCCGCATCCCGGGGATCGACGCCCGCGCGCCAAGCTCCGACACGCCTCCCGCTGCCCCGGCCTTGGCAGCCGGCGTTTCCGGCTCCGATTGCTTCCAGCTTCCGCGGGGAACCCTCCCCTGTGCTCGGCGTAAGCTCTTCAGTTGCAGAGACTTACGGCAACTGCTCGGAGCGCCGATTCCTGATCGAAGATCAGGATGCTGCCAGCAACGGCTGCTCTCCTCGCCTCACATCTGCTCGGGGTGCTCAATTCCCAAAAGTTCCAGGCCGAGAGCGAGGGTTCGCGCTGTGGCGTCGCAGAGCTGCAGTCGAGAAGACCGCGTTGGTTCGGCACTTTGAAGGACCGGGCAGCCCTCGTAGAACTGGCTGAACTTCGTTGCCAGGTCGTACAGATACCCGGCCAGGAAGTGAGGCTTCAGATCGCGGGCCACCAGCTCGATCACCTCGCCCAGTCGAAGAATGTGTTTCGCAAGCGCCAGCTCCGGCTCGGCTTGGAGCTGGATTGGAGCGTCTGCTGCGCCGGTTGTGCTGCCGGCCTTCCGCTGAATCGACCGAATCCGCGCGTAGGCATACTGGAGATATGGTGCGGTGTTTCCGTCCAAGGCCAGCATCTGATCCCAACTGAAGACGTAATTGCTGATGCGGTCTTTTGCCAGATCGGCGTATTTGACAGCACCGATGCCGATCGCGCGTCCGATCTGCCGAAGCTGTTGTTCGTCCAGCTTGCTCTCACGCTCGGCCGCCTTGGCACGAGCCATGGCGATGCCGCGCTCCTCGGCCTCATCCAGAAGGTCCTTCAGCTTGACGATGTCTCCCGAACGGGTTTTGAACGGCTTGCCGTCCTCCCCCAGTACGGTGCCGAAGGGGGCGTATTCCAGCAGGATTTCGGGGGGTGCCCACCCCGCCCGCCGTGCCGTGGCAAACACCTGTCGGAAGTGGTCTGCCTGCCGCGAATCATGGGTGTAAATGAGTCTGCGGGCGCCGAGTTTCGTAACGCGATACCAGATGCCCGCCAGATCCGTGGTCGCATAAAGAAACCCGCCCCCGCTCTTCTCGATGATCATGGGAGGCTTCTCCGGTCCATCGACGAAAACAACGGTGGCTCCCTGACTTTCGACGGCGATTCCTTTTGACTTCAGCTCGGCGACCAGCGAGGGCAGGAACGGGTTGTAAAAGGACTCACCCCGTTCGTGCTCCTTCCGGAGCTTGACATTCAGTCTTTCATAAATCGGCTGATAGGCGTTGCGAGTCTCGGCGACGATCTTTTCCCAGGCCGCACGTTCTTCGGCGGCGCCGGATTGCAGACGTACCACGGTTTCCCGCGCCTCATCGGCAAAGCCGGGATCGGAATCAAACCGTTGCTTAGCAGCCCGGTAAAACGACTCGAGGTCAGAAATATGGGTTGAATCCGAAAGCGCCTGGTCTCGCATTTCCCGCCGGAGGTGAGCGATCAACATTCCAAACTGGGTTCCCCAGTCGCCGATGTGATTCTGCCGGATGACTTCGTGGCCCTGGAATTCGATGACTCGTGAGATGGCATCGCCAATGATCGTGGATCGAAGATGGCCCACATGCATTTCCTTGGCGATGTTCGGTCCGGAATAATCCACGACGGTTCGAACGGGCTGGCTGGCGATGGGAATGCCCAGCCGGGGATCGCCGAGGGCCTCTCCGAGCCTGCGGGCCAGCCATCGGGGGTTGAGCCGGACGTTGATGAACCCCGGTCCGGCAACGGAAACCTCGCTGGCCAGTTCGCCGAGGGTCTCTCTGGCGTGCCTGGAGACTGCCTCGGCCACCTCGCGGGGGGTGATCTTCCGCCCGGCCGTGGAAAGCTGCCGGGCCAGCCCCATGGCGGCGTTGGACTGGTAATCGCCGAACTGCGGATTGGTGCCCGGGGTGACCAGCGGGTCGGTTTCCAGCCCGAAGGCCTGCTGGATGGCGGTCCTAAATGCTGATGAGACCGTGGTTTGTATCATTTCCATGATGCAACTATTGGACGAAGGGGCGCATGATACCGGCGGAGGGCCGACGGCTGTAGTCGGCCTGCGTGGTTACCGATAACGCAAGCAGGGGCGCGATCGTGCGATAAGGC
>JAVQWE010000363.1:0-3494 GCA_033579175.1 Phycisphaerales bacterium
TTGAGCGGATGGTCGAAGAAGGCCGCATCACGGTAAACGGCCAGACTGTCACGCGCCTGCCCGTGATGGTGGACCCGCAACACGATCGGGTAACGATCGACGGCCAGCCGGTTCGCCTCCGCCGACGCCCTGAAGAGCCGCGGGTGTATGTCCTGTTGAACAAGCCCCGTCACGTCTACTGCACCAATCGGGCGCAGGGCGAGCAGAGGCGTGCCATTGACCTTCTGCCCAGGGATTTTCCCCGGGTGTTTCCCGTGGGTCGGCTGGATCAGGATTCGCGCGGCCTGCTGCTGTTGACCAACGACGGGGAGCTTACCTATCGCCTGACACATCCGAAGTTTGAAGTGCCCAAAACCTATCTCGTGACCATCGACGGATCGCTTTCAGGCGAGGCGATCGAGAAGATTCGCCGGGGCGTCTGGCTGGCCGACCGCCGCACCGGGCGGGCGTTCAAGACCGGCCGCGGGGTGATTCGCATCCTCCAACGCGGGCACGATCGTACCACGCTGGAAGTGACGCTTCGCGAGGGGCGCAACCGGGAAGTGAGGCGGATGCTGGCAAAGGTCGGTCATAAAGTGCGCGACCTGGTGCGGATCCGCTTCGGACCATTAACGCTGGAAGGACTCGGCCCGGGCAAGTGGCGATTGCTCAGCCCCGGCGAGATCAGGCGGCTGCATCAGGCCTGTCAGACCGAACATCCTCCGCAGGACCGTCCGACGGAAGTGCAGCTTCGTCCTGAGGCAAAACCGATGGCCAGGCAGGCTCGGCGGAATCCGAACCAACTGCCGACCTGATTCCTGTCTGTCCTGAGCCGCCGCGGGCTGGAGCAACCCTCGGAAAGCCGATTGCAGGGGCTGTCTGGCGGCGTTGGCGGGCGGGGCCGCGCCGGATTTGTGCGGCGAATCTCCGTTTAACCGCTGAGAGCGGGGCCGGCGAACACCGCCGGGCAGGCCGGCGCCGCGCGGTACCATTGGGTGGCCAAAGACGACCCGGCAAGCGGGCAGGGTCGGGCGGCTCGGACGGTCCGATCAGCTCCCTGGCTCATACGACGGTCGGTCGGCGCCGTCGCAGCAGCGCTCCAGCGGCCAGCAGGAACCCGCCGACGGACGGTTCAGGCACGGCCGACCGTGGCAGATCGCCCACCGACTGATTGAAGTTGGCCGCCATCAGAGAAAAGTCTCCGAGGTCGGTCAGGCCGTCGTAATTGAAATCGCCCTTGCCCCAGTCCTGCGGAGAGTTGAAGTTGGCAGCCAGAAGCGCGAAATCGCCAAGGTCGGTCACGCCGTCGAGATTCGCGTCGCCCTGACGGGTATACCGCAACAGCACTGCGGTGTCGTCGACGGTCAGTCCTCCGAAAGTGCCCCCACCCGGTCCGAGCAGCGTCAGCGCCTCGGCGAAGCCGATGGCATGAGTCGCCGCACCCTGCGCGGAGGACGAAATGATGCCGGTTCCCGTCCACGCCCCGCCGGCGTAGCCGTTCTTGATCTGGTTCCGGATCGTTCCCAGCACGCTGAGGGTGCCGGAATAATCGACAATCATCCGGTTATCGGTGATGTCCAGCGTGGCGGTCCAGGCATCGGTAGCGCCGGCGAGGGTCAGCGCGGCGGCGGAGCTGGTGGCGGCGTTGGTGCCGTTGGGGGCGATGCGCACTGTTCCGCCGTTGATGCGCAGCGCTCCGGGCGTGCGGATGTTCTTGAATTCCGCCACTCCCGGACCGCTTTTGATCACGTGAGTGCCGGTGGTCACATCGCCGGTGAGCCGCAGCGTGCTTCCGGCCGCGACGGAAGTGGCCAGAATTCGGCTGGTGGAGACATTCGCGGCTATCGTGTGGGTGCCCCCGCGCACCACAACCGACCCGTGGATGCCCGTGGTCAGCGAGTCCAGCGTGATGGTGTCGCCCGTGAGCGTGACCGAGGCGTTGTCGAACACGATCGACCGCACCGTCCGCGGGCCGTCCACGTTCACGGTTCGCGGAGAGACACCCCCGATAAAATCCGCCGTGGACGTGTTGCCGTCCGGAACCCCGTTGATCCAGTTGGCCGCGTTGGACCAGGTGCCGCTGGGGCCGACATACCGCGGACGCACCTGCGTTACCTGCCTGACTTCCACGTTGTCAAAGATGGCGAAGTTTGCATCGACACCGGTGATGTCATCCGGTGCGGCGATGGAGTTGGCGAAGTCCGCATAGCCCAGCAGGATGTTGCCGCTGGTGACCGAGTCGTCGGACCGCGCCGCGATCAGCGACCCGTTGATCCGGTAATAAACGATGCCGTCGATGTACTCGATATCCACCGTGTTCCAGCGCTTGCCCACCGCGCCGGGGGTTTCGTAATCGGGGAACTGGAAGAGGTTCTGGTAAAACGCATTGCGCCCGTCGGCGACGTTGAATGTGTCGGGCACGGCCACGTAACCCCCTTCAGGGTCTGGCGTGGCGATCGGCGTCGTGAGAAAACGCGTGTTGTGGCGATAGACACGGTAATCCAGCGAATTACCCCGTTCACCGTCCACCGCCATGCTCATGCCCCGGCTGACGCCCGGCGGCTCGGTGCCCAGCCGCGGGCCGCCGATGCCATTGGCATCCTGATTGATGCCTGCGACGAACCATTCCGTGGAGCCAACCCCGCCCTGAAAGCCGCCGTTGTAGTTCATCCAGATGTCGAAGGTGAGCTTGTGATCGCCGCTGGGTGCCACGCCACCAAGGAACTCGCTGAGCTTCGGATAAGCGTTGATGATGGCGGTTTCTGTGGTCAGGGGGCCGTCAATGTGGTTCACGTCAAAGCGCAGGCCAATGGTCGTTCCGCCGGTGGATCGCGGGGCCGAGGGGATCAGGCCCGTGCGGGGTGTGATTCCGTCCGGATCGGTGTAGCGATAGGTGTATGCGCCGTAATTGAAATTGAAGTTGGCATAGGTGTCGCCAAGGAAGGTTCCGGCGCCATAAGTGGCGGGGTTGGTCTGATTGTCGATAGAGAAAAAGTCGTAGCGCGACATCGACGTCCCGGCGTCGAAGTTGTCGGAGAAGAGAACCGTCTGGGCTTCGGTTACAGCGGTGGCGCACGCCAGCGCCAGCGATGCAGACGCGATGCAGAAGCGGGGTTTCATGGCATTTTCCCTTTCCTTGATGAGCCATTGCGGACGCAGGTGAGACCGGTTCGGGGTGGCTTGGCTCCGGGCCGCACCGAACAACTGCTCAATACCGATCCAGTGCCGCCCAGGCACCGCGCGGCGGATTCAGGCGGGCACCCGTTGCCGGAACATACTCCAGAAGTATGCGATCATTTCGATTCGTGAAGGCATCGGCATCGGTCGGGCCGTCGGTCAGAGCGCGAAATTCCGGGGGAAACGCCTCCAACGGCACCCACTTGGCACCAGCGTGACCGTACAAAACGTGCACGCCCTTCTTGTGGCGGCCGCGGATTTGAGCGGGATTGATGATGATATCTGCCACGACAGCGAGGTTCTTGAGGCTGCTGAATCGTGGCATGGTGGTCTGTTTC
>JAVQWE010000364.1:0-3488 GCA_033579175.1 Phycisphaerales bacterium
ACTTCTACGACATCTGCATTTCGGCCAAGAGCATCGATCCGCTGCTGGTGATCGACGCGTATACCGAGATCAGCAGACGTTTCGACCACCCCTTGCATCTGGGTGTTACGCACGCCGGCCCGCGGGAAACCGGGACGATTCGCTCGGTCGTTCCCTTGGGAGCGCTGTTGTGCAACGGCATCGGCGACACGATCCGCATCAGCTACGCCAATGACCCGGTGTATGAAGTTCAGGACGGGTTGGAACTGCTCTATGTGCTCGGGCTGCGGCAGCGCAAGGGGCCGGAACTGATCGCCTGCCCCACCTGCGGTCGGATTCAGGTCGATCTGTTCAAACTTGTTCAGGATGTCCGCAAGAAGCTGGCGGATGAAATCGAACTTCCCATCAAGGTGGCGGTGATGGGTTGTGTGGTCAACGGCCCTGGAGAATGCGAGGGGGCCGACGTGGCCATTTTCGCCGGCGACCGGCGCGGCATCATCTATGTGCAGGGCGAGAAGGTGGCCAACGTCCCCGAGCAGGAGATCCTGGAGACCCTTCTGGAGGAGTGTCGCCGATTTCAGGAGCGGGTAAAGCGCGGGGAAGCACGTCTGGGCGAAAAAAAGGTTCACGTCCTGCCCCCGGATCCGATTGGAGAGCTGGGCAGCGGCTGGGAGCAGATTCAACGCCGGAAAGCCGGTTCCCTGCCGATTCTGCCGTGACTCCCCGGGTTTGGCCCGGCGGATGGGCGCATCGAAGGCATCACCCGGTGACGGATGGTCTCGGCGGGCCGTTCGGATTTATCGGACGCACCCCGTCGGTGCAATCGCGAAAACTTGACGGTTTCTCCCCGTTTCCCTACTTTCTCCCGACCATGGGGCTTTTCGAAGAATTCCGTGATTTCGCGATGCGGGGGAACGTGATCGACCTGGCTGTGGGTGTGATCATCGGTGCCGCCTTCGGGAAGATCGTCACCTCGCTGGTGGAAGACGTGCTCATGCCGCCGATCGGCAAGCTCGTCGGGGGACTGGACTTTTCCAACCTCTATATCTCTCTGTCGGATCAGATTGACGCGGCGAATGCCAGACTGGCAGCGGCGCGGGCCGCAACTCAGCCGGCCGCCGAGGGTGTGGCGGCCGCGGCGGAATCGGTCCTGGCGGTGTTCGACACTGCGGCGCGGCTTCCGCTGGCTGAGGCCAGAAAACTTGGCCCGGTGATCGCCTATGGCAATTTCATCACGGTTGCCATCAATTTCCTGATCGTCGCCTTCTGCATCTTCATCGTCATCAAACTGATGAATGCCGCCAAGAAGCGGTTCGAGAAGGAACAGGCGGCCGCACCAGCCGCGGCGCCGTCGGCGGAAGTGCAACTGCTGGGCGAGATTCGCGACCTGCTGAAAGAGAAGCGATGAGGGTACCGTCCGCCGCCTGATCGCATCGGTGCATTCAGATTGAGCAACCCATTCAAGATAAGTGAGGGTCTCTTGAAAAAGCTGATTTCTGCTGCGATTGCCGTTGGTCTTTCCGCATCGGCCGCCTCGGCGGATGTCGTGATCTTCAAAAATGGCGACAAGCTCACGGGAACCGTAGTCGAACTGATCGATGGCAAGCTTCGCCTGAAGTCCCCGGCCGTGGGAGAGGTGCTCATTGACACTCTCGACATCTCGACTTTTTCCACCGACAACCTGATCGACCTGCAACTGGCCGACGGTTCGATTGTCAAGCAGAAAGTGGATTCCGCCTCGGACGGGCGAATCGCCATCATCGGCCCCGGTGGCGCCACGGAGTACGACATCGCCCAGCTCAAGAGCATCAACCCGCGCACCGGATGGAAGGGTAACATCCGCGGGGGGCTGGTCGTGCAGAATGGCAACACCAAGAGCGAAGACTATTACCTGGCGTTTGACGTCTTCAACCGGATGGAGCAGGATCGCTATACCATCGGGGGTAATTACAATCTTTCCCGCAGCCGCGATGCACGGAACCCCGACAGCGATCGCGTGACCACCGCCGACAACTGGCGCATCTTCGGCCAGTGGGATCACTTCTTTGATGACAAGCTCTACGGGTACGGGCGATTGCAGGTTGACCGCGACCGCATCGCCAACCTGAAGTACCGCATTTCACCCGGCGTCGGTCTGGGGTATCAGTGGGTCGAGGGGCCGGTCTGGAACTTCAACACCGAGGCCGGCGTAGGTTACGTTTACGAAAAGTACAAAGACCCCGGGGATGACCCCAACTTTGACGACACCGATGAATACGTGGCGGTGCGGCTGGCGTACCATTACGATCGGAAAGTCGTTGATAACCTGCTGATCTTCCACAACTTCGAGCTTCTGCCGTCGGTGGAAGACCCGTGTCGGACATTCCAGGTCAACAGCGATATCGGCCTGCGGGCAAATTTCACGACCAATCTGTTCGCTGAATTCAAGTTCGAGTGGCGTCACGACAGCCAGCCCGCCGCCGGATCGCAGAAGGATGATCTGAAGTACATCGCGGCCTTGGGGTGGACGTTCTGACGATCTGACGGGGGTATTTCCAATGCCGCAATCCTGCCCGCGGGGGGTGGGCCTCCTATTGCGCTTCTCTGGGGGCAGGGGATACTCCGGGTCTGCAAGTCATTTGCCCCGGGAATATGCCCATCCGCCCCTGATCCGAAGGGCGGCGGCAGGGGTACGCCGAGATCGATCGGGGATGATGAGGAGCGCGATCGAGCTGCCCGCACACCCGTCGAGTATTAAAAGCTCAAGGCCCGGACGGCGGACCGTCCGGGCCTTGGGCGTTGTAGAAGAAAGAGAATAGTCGGAGGCCGTTTTATCCGCGTCGCCGCGGAAATCCCCGACCGGCAGGCCAGCAGGCCGGCCGTCGGACGAGACTGTTCTGACGTTTCGTCTCCAGATCGCTCTGGCAAGTCATGATCGAAAGACCGACCACGACAAGACGTTCCAAGTAATCCCTTAGAAAGGAGGTGATCCAGCCGCAGGTTCCCCTACGGCTACCTTGTTACGACTTAGTCCCAGTCACCGAGCCTGGCGTAGGCACCTGCGTATCCAGGCGACTTCGGCCATCCCCGGCTCCCATGACTTGACGGGCGGTGTGTACAAGGCTCAGGAACACATTCACCGCGGCGTGGCTGATCCGCGATTACTAGCGATTCCGGCTTCACGGAGGCGAGTTGCAGCCTCCGATCTGAACTGGGGCGTCATTTCTGCGATTTCCTCGAGCTCGCGCTTTCGGTTCGCTTTGTCGACGCCATTGTAGCACGTGTGTGGCCCTGGGCATAAAGGCCATGAGGACTTGACGTCATCTCCACCTTCCTCCGGTTTGACACCGGCAGTCCCCCCATGGATTGACGACCGCTTCTGCTTCTACCCTGTCAGGGATCGACCGGGCAGATCGGTGCACAAACCAACAGGCACGAGCAGTCATCAATTGGTCAGGAAACAATCGCGAAGTGAGCCAGACGTGACCAGCACCGCTTCGGCATGGCCGTCTACGTATAGCAGATGCATG
>JAVQWE010000365.1:0-3485 GCA_033579175.1 Phycisphaerales bacterium
ATGTAGCGTTTATCGGACGCGCAAGGATCAGCATCCGGCCAGACGGATCTGGCGGGTTTTGCAATCTGCCGCGACTTCAACCAATTCGGAGCGTTCTTGCGACGTCTGCCACCGGCCGGGGGGCGGGCCAGGAAAACAGCAGGACCTGCGGGGCTCTTGTGGAGCGGGCCGCAGGTCCGTGAATGCCTCCAGCCGGATCGTCGTTTCCGGCGCGAAGCGGTTGTCAGGGGATGTTCAAACGGACATCGTTGGCATCGGCGGTGAGGATGCTGTCGGTGCCGTCTCCGCCGTTGAGGGTATCGACCGTGTTGTCCTGAGCGTCGAAGGTGTCGGCGCCGGCGTTGCCGACGAGCGAATCATTTCCCTCGCCGCCGACGAGGAAGTCGCCACCGACGCCCCCGATGAGCGTGTCGTTGCCGGCAAAGCCGTAGAAGTTGACCGGCCGGGGGCTGGTCGTCTGCATGATATCGCTGCCGCTGCCACCGAGGACCACCTCCACATCGGCGCGGCAGTTGTCGCCCTCGCCGGCCTCACCGTCGTCGGGCAGCGTGCCCAATCCGATGGTCAGGGGGAAGATGCGCCGGGAATAGTCAATCGTGTCGCGTCCGGCGCCCCCGAACATGTCATCGCCTTCGCTGCCGCCGTCGAGGGTGTCTTTGCCTTCGCCCCCGAAGAGGTAGTCATCGCCGCCCTGACCGTTGAGCACGTCGTTACCACGTCCTGCCGACAGCCGGTCGTTCCCGCGGCCGCCGTTCAACGTGGCATTGATGGCGACTTTACCCATGATGACCAGGTCAGAGCCGGCCAGGGCGTTGACGACGATGCCCTTGACCTTGGCGGTTTCGAAGCTGCTTTCGACGGTCGATCCTGCGGTGGTTTCGCGCACGAGGATGGTGGCACCATTGTTCCCGAACTCGATGGTGTTGGGAGAGTTAGTGCCGGTGACGGTCAGAATTCCGGTGGTGGCGTCGAGGGAAGCCGCCAGCAGCCGGCGCGATTCAAGGGTTTCCATGCTTTTCACGTGAATCTCCAGAAATTTGCCTCATCGGTCGACGCTCGTGGGCGGCTCAAGGTTCAGGATCGAACCGGGTTCCGCCCGCAGCGGGTCGGTTACGGGATTGAATCGAACAGATCAAAGTCGTCGAACGTGCCGGCGTCATTGCCTGAGCCGCCGCTGATGGTATCGATGGCGCCGTCCTGAGCCTGGAACACATCGGCGCCACCCTGGCCGGACAGCTCGTCGGTGCCCGGTCCACCATCGAAGAAATCGTCTCCACTGCCGCCGATCAGGGTGTCGTTCCCCGGTCCTCCGAAGAAGGCGACGGGTCGGCCGGAGTTGGTGGAGATGCGGTCGTTTCCGCTGCCTCCGATAACGGTTTCGATATCGGTGCGGACATTGTCTGCCTCACCGGCCTCGCCGTCGTCGGCGGCGGTGCCAAGGCCGATGACGAGGTTGGCCGTCCGCTGGTTGTAATCGACGGTATCCCGACCACCACCACCCAGCATGTTGTCCGAGCCGATGCCCCCGTTGAGCAGGTCGCGTCCATCACCGCCGAACAGGTTGTCGTTGCCGCCCTGACCTCGGAGGGTGTCATTGCCACCCCCGGCCGAGAGGGTGTCGTTGCCGGTTCCCCCGTTGATTTCGCAATTGATGACGACTTTGCCAACGATCACCTTATCGCTGGCGCCGCCGCAGTTGATGATGACGCGTGTCACATCGGCGAAGTTCCAATCCGTCTGGACAATTCCCTGGCCGCTGTTTTCAAAAACGCTGAAACCACCGGGCCGACGGGCAAACTGAATCACATCTCCACCGCTCGTGCCGGTAATGGTAAGAATTCCGCCAGCAAGGCTGGTTGTGAGTAACCGGCGATGTTCAAGGGGTTCGAACACAGGGTCCTCCTGAAAGTTGAAGGTTGGGAGGTTCGCAGTCGGCGTCTTTTCAGCAGGGGCGCCAGTTTCGCGTCGTTCCAGCCCTGCCTCCAGACGCCACTGCATTCTTCGCTCTGGCGATCCGGAACGTCCGATCGTCCTGTCCGATCCACGACGATCCCATGACGGATTCAGGCCCGTCCCGGCCCCGACCAGGCTCGAAGAATGCTTCACATCTGCCTTCTCATCGGAAATCCACCGGCGGCCCGATTAATTTTCGTGTTATGGGCCGCGGGGAAACCCGCGTGAAATTGATTACACTGCGCGCCCCAACCAGCCCCATGAAACCATTCGTCATCGAAACCAACGGCCAACTGGGGGATTTCCTGCAGCAGGAATGGCTGCTGACCAACGGAACCGGCGCCTTCGCCGCAAGCACCATTCTCGGCTGCAACACCCGTCGCTACCACAGCCTGTTGTGCGCGGCCACCCTTCCCCCCGTCGGCCGGATCGCCACCGTCAATCGCATCGGCGAGATTCTGCACCTCGAGGGTCGCCCGGAGATGCTGGAAACCAGCCTCAATCAGTTCCCTCAACGGCTGCACCCCCGGGGAGATCGCTTCCTCCGGCGCTTCGAGCTGGATGACTCAGCCCGCTTTGAATTTGATGTCGCCGGTGTCGTCGTCCGCAAAGAAGTGCTGCTGCTGGCAGGACGCAACGTCACGGCCGTAAGATATCAGATCCAGCCTGGGGGTCGTCGCGTGCGGCTGGAACTGCTCCCGTTCGTTGCCCTGCGGGATTTTCATTCGTTGCGTCGAGGGAAGAGCCTTCTGGAAGTCGAACGCGATCCGGCGGGCTGCTGCGTCCGCGACGGGGGAAACCGAGTGCACTTGAAGTGCGATCAGGGTCGGTTTGTCCCGGAAGAACAGTGGTGGTTCGACCATGTCCTGCCGGTGGAGACCGAACGCGGCCTGGACGATCGCGAGGACCTCTACGTTCCCGGCCGATGGGTGATGGACCTGGCTCATCCCGCGACGGTGCTGGTTGCGATCAGCACCGACCCCATCGACGCCATCGATTTTGAGCACGAGCTTGCCCGTCGTCGCCAGCGGTCGACGGTCTTGGCCGGTGCCTCGGAGACCGTGCAGCAACTGCTTCGCGCCGCAGACGATTTTGTCGTCGAGCGTCGCCGGCCGGACGGGTCGCCCGGGGTCACGGTGATTGCCGGCTACCCCTGGTTCGCCGACTGGGGGCGCGACACCATGATCTCGCTGCCGGGGCTGCTGCTGTGCCCGCGGCGGTTTCGCGAGGCGGCGGCCGTGCTCGAGGTGTTTGCGGAGTACGTCAGTGAGGGGATGATTCCCAACCGCTTCAACGATTACACCAACGAGCCGGAATACAACACCGTCGATGCCAGCCTGTGGTTCATCCACGCCTGTTTCGAATACCTGCGGTCAAGCGGTGATGAAGCGACCTTTTACCGATCGTTGCTGCCGGCCTGCCGGTCGGTGATCGAGGGCTATCGTCGGGGAACGCGCTTCGGCATCGCCATGGATGCCTCCGACGGGCTGATCACGCAGGGCGATGCCTCGACGCAACTCACCTGGATGGAT
>JAVQWE010000366.1:0-3476 GCA_033579175.1 Phycisphaerales bacterium
GAAGTCTTTTCGCTCCTGAGGGCGGCCGCGTGACAATCGAGGCAATTCAGCTGCCGATGAGCGTAATGATTAAATCTGCTTCCCGGGAACCAGCGACGGGGGAGCGGTCCGATTCCGGTTGGAGTCGTCTCCAGGGGAACGGAAGACGCCAGCCGACCGAAATCACCCGCGGACTGGTTCGTTCCGTGGCACTTTGCGCAGCTCTCACTGCCCGCGAAGGCAACATAGAATTCCAGGACAGCCGTGGAAGGTCCCTTTAGCTTTTCCGTGCCGTAGGTCCAATCGAAGGTTGCTCCGGCACGTCTGATCAGCTCAGTGCCACCTTCGAAGGCTTCGACGGGCTTGCTCACCGGTCCGATGAGCTTCTCAAGCCGTTCTTTCAGCCACTCCTCTTCGGTGCGCGTCACTTCGACAGTCTTGGCGGCCGGACCGCGACCTTCCCTGCGCGTCGTGGTCAACTGCTTCTTGCGTTCCGGCTCGCTCAAGGACCGGAGCGAGGCGATCAGGTCATTGGGAAGATTGGCAAGGGCAGCGCGAACGATTGACATCTCTTCATGCGGGATGGTCGGCCCACCAGCCGGGAGGGTCAGCCGATGGCAGCCGATGCAATGTCGCTCGTAGCTTACAGGCTGAACGTAGTCCGCGGTGCGCCAGTCCGGGCGAAGCAATCTGCCCGTGGGTGACTCAAACGGCGGATATTTGGAGCGATCCTCTTCGGTGCGGCCCGCAGACGGGGTTCCGTTGCTCACTTCATGGCAGCGGGTGCAGTTGTTCGCCGCGCCTGGCAACGGGGGGATTTCGGCATGGGCCGGCTTGGCGTGGTTGAACTTCACGTCAGTCAAGTCCTGCCAGGTAAAGTCGGCCGACGCTCCGCCGGAGCTGTCCAGCCGCCGGCCGAAGCGCGGGTGATCGGCCACGGTGAATGCGGTAACCCTGGCTGCGATGAGCGGCTGTTTGCCCGGCTTCAGGGCCCGGCTCACGTTCTCGTGGCAGGTGATGCAATGCCGGTCACTGGAAGCAGCGAGAACCTCTTCGCCTCTGTGTTCGACGTGACAACTGATGCACCGGGCCGACAGCGCCCCGGTCGGATGGGTTGAATCCTGCACTGCATGCACGAACTGCGCGGCATCGACCCCGGCGTGTGACTCGGCCACCTTCTGATTCGCGTGGTGCAGCGATCCGTCGTGGCACCTGAGGCATGCCGCGTCACTGACATGAAGCCAGTATCCGGCCGGCGAACCGCTTGCCGCTCCGCCATCGTGGCAGGCTCGACAATCGTTCTCAAACTGCTGGTGCGCGCGTGTTACCGGACCGGGATTGTGAATCGCATCCACCAGCACCGGCCGGCCATTTTCAAAGCGGACACTGGAAAGCGCGAACCACGCGGCGGCCGCCAGCGTGCAGACCGCCACCAGAGCAACCCGGGTGGTGCGCCAGGGATGGCGCCGCCGGTGATAATTGAGGTCGATGCGGCTGGCGACGGTCTTTTGCGTGCGTACACGGGCCATGGTTGCTGCCTCGCGCTTCGGGCCTCGATGCGGAAATCCGACTTCCCGAGTGAATCTCCCGGGAATGCTCAAGCGGCAGATACCTGCGTCCGCCGCCTCCCCGCATCATCCCCGGCTGGTCATGGGAACCGGCTCCGGTCAGTTTCGCCTTTCTGAACCTGCGTTGCGTGATACATTCTGCCCGTCGAATCCGCCGCCAGCCGCATCCGGCAATCAGCCCGGTCGACCGCCGCTCAGCTCCCAGGCCTTTTCGGCGGCAGCGGCACGCACTTTGTTCAATTTGCCCAGTGCGACGTATGCGGCGTACTTGTAGACGTCGCTGAGCGTGGGATAGTTGAAGCACGTGTGGATGAAGAAATCAATGTCGCCGTCGAAATGGAGACACGCCATGCCCACGTGCACCAGCTCGCTGGCGATTTCCCCGATGACATGCACCCCCAGCAGCTTGCCGTCGATGGCACAGAAAATGAGTTTGATCATGCCTTCGGTGTCGCCGATGATCTGGCCACGTCCGTGCCGGCCGTAGGTGTCGCAACCGACGACGTACGGAATGCCTTCCTTGCGGCATTGCTGCTCGGTCTTACCCACCATGGAGATTTCCGGAATCGTATAAATCCCCGCCGGCAGGATCGGCGCCAGCCGCGTCTTGTATTTCAGGTTGAATGCGTGGCACATCGCCAGTCGGGCCTGTTCCATGCTGGTGCTGGCCAGGGCTTCCATGCCGGCCACGTCGCCGGCGGCGTAGATGTTGGGCACCGTCGTCTGGTAGGTGATGCGATCGACCTTTTCGATGTTCTTGTATTTATTGACGGTGATGCCGACGTTCTCCAGCCCCAGGCCGTCGGTGTTGCCGTCGCGACCGATCGCCCAGAGCATCGTTTCGGTTTCCAACTGCTGGCCGGATTTCAGCCGGCTGCGTACCTTGCCGTTGACGATTTTCACTTCCTCCACGCTGTCGTTCATGTGCAGGCGAATTCCCCTCCGCTGCATGTGCTGCATGAAGATGTCGGCGATTTCGGTATCGAGCTGACTGTTCATCGCCCGCGGCTGCGTGTGGACCATGTGGGTCTCGATCCCCAGTTCGTTGAACAGGCAAGCGTATTCGGAAGCGATCACCCCGCCGCCCACCACGGTCAGGCTCCTGGGCACGCGCTTCATCTCCAGGATCGTGGTGGCGTCGAAGACGTGATCTTCATCAAACGGAATGTGCTTCGGCCGGTTGGGGACTGACCCTGTGGCGATCAGAATAAAGCGGGCGGTGAACCTCTCCTGACCGCCATCGGGATACTTCACCGAAACCGTGTGAGCGTCTTCGATCCTCCCTCGGCCGTGGACGCGCTTCACATTGTGCCAGGGCGCGTCCATGTTGCGGTGCGCCTGCTCCTGCATGCGCTGCTGCACAAGGTTCTTGCGCGCCATGAAGTTCGCCAGCGAAATATCGCTCTTGAACTCCACCGTCATTCCCTCCCCCAACTGCCGGGTGCGGAAACCGCTCATGAACAGCGCGCTCTCGCGCAGCGTCTTGCTCGCCAGAGTCCCCCAGTTGATGCACGCCCCCCCCATGGCCTTGTATTGCTCGATCAGCATCACGCGATGGCCGAAGTATGCTGCCTGCGCCGCCCCTTTTTCCCCTGCCGGCCCGCCGCCGATCACGATCAGGTCGTAGTCGAAACTTTCCTTCGGCGTTGTTTCCGCCATGACGTGCCTCAAAGTCTGCCAGGTGGCGGCCGCGGGCCGAAGATCAGCAGCCCGAATCAGGCCCGTTGAGAACGGCCCGCAGCTTCATCGCCTTGGCTGCAGTTCTGTCGTCTCCGATGCGATCGCCAGCCCTGCCGCAGGCTCCCGCATCGCTCTGGCTGCATCCCCGTTCTCTACAGCCATTCTGGCTTGAACGGCCCGGTATTTCCACCATGCCCAGCCGACAAATGCCAACTGTAGTACGAGATAGCTCAGCACATATTCCCGCCC
>JAVQWE010000367.1:0-3475 GCA_033579175.1 Phycisphaerales bacterium
CGCCAATCGCCACGACGTGTGGGAATCGGCCATTGTCGAGGAGACCTTCCCCTTCATTCACAGGACCACCGGCCACGATGGCCGGCGGGTTATCGTGACCGGGTGCTCCGGCGGGGCGTTTCACGCAGCCAACTTCCTCTTCCGCCACCCGGATCTCTGCGATACGGCGATCTGCCTCAGCGGGGTTTACTCCACCCGACACTTCCGCAAGGATCACATTGACGATTTCGACTATTCCTATCCCGGCGTTTATTACAACAACCCGCTGCACTACCTGCCCGGGCTCCGGGATGAAAAGTATCTGGCGCCGCTCCGCAACAGCCGCATCATTCTCTGCTGCGGACAAGGCGCCTATGAAGCAGAGTGTCTGGAAGAAACCTGCAGGCTTTCGGACATTCTCAACAGCAAGGGAATCAATCACTGGCTGGATATCTGGGGCCACGACGTGAACCACGATTGGCCGTGGTGGCGCATCCAGATCGCGCATTTTCTTGGAAGGTTGGATCTTTGAAGTCGGAAACGGCACAACACCGCGGTGGCCGGCCCATGGCGAAGGACCTTGGTTGCCGTCGTCCGGTCACCCCGGAACCTGAGCCCTGAACTGCAATGAATGTTCTGATCATCTCGCCCCATTTTCCGCCGAATTACCGGTATTTTGTATTCGCGTTGCGCGATGCCGGCGCCAGCGTGCTGGGCGTCGGCGACACCCCCTCCTGGGAACTGTCCGACGACCTCCGGCAGGCAATGGTGGAATACATGTACGTCCCCGACATGTATCACCGCTGGGACGACCTGCACAAGGCCGTCGAGACGCTGATCCATCGCCATGGCCCGTTGCATCGCATTGAGTCACACAACGAACATTGGCTGGAGCACGATGCCCGGTTGCGCGAGGCGTTCGGGGTCACCGGCGTGAAGCCCAAGGATCTCCAGATCAACCGCCGCAAGCTGGGGATGAAAGACGCCTTCCGCGATGCCGGGGTGCCGGTCGCCCCGGCCGAGCTGGTCAGCAGCAGGGAACAAGCCGTGGCGTTCGCGCGGCGCGTGGGCTTCCCCCTGATTCTGAAGCCCGATGTCGGCGTGGGGGCGTCAGGAGCAAAAAAGGTGAACTCCCTGGAGGAACTGGAATCCGCCTTGAACCCGCTGCCCGAGAACACCGTCATCGAGAAGTTTGTCACAGGCCGGATCGTGACCTACGACGGCCTGGCCGACCGCGACGGTAACGTGATCTTCGAAACGTCGCATCGCTACTCGGCCAACATCATGGAAATCGTGCAGCAGCGGCTGATTTTCCACTATTACAACCTGCGCGAAATCCCCGAAGACCTGCTGAACAACGGGCGGCGGGCGGTGCGCGCGTTCAACCTGCGGGAGCGCTTCTTTCACTTCGAGTTTTTCGAGCTGCCGACCGGAGAGTATTACGGCCTGGAGGTCAACATCCGCCCGCCCGGCGGCTTCAGCATGGACATGATGAACTACTCGGCCGACATCGATCTGTATCGTGCGTGGGCAAGGCTGGCTTTGTATGGCGAAAACGAATTGACCTATGAGCGGAAGTACCACGTCGCTCACGTCGGCCGGCGCGATGGCGCGCATTACCGGCTCAACCATGACCAGATCATGCGCGATCTGGGTGTTCGATTCGTTCACCATCCCCCCATGCCGCGCCTGTGGGCGCCGGTGATGGGGGAAACGGTCTACATCCTGGGCGATCCGGACCTCGCCAACCTGAAATCGGCCATCGCCAGAGTGGAAGAAGTCGTCTGACCGCCGGGATCGTCCCGATCGGGCGGGCACCATCGGCTGGTGGAGCCGGACCACCGCGGCTGGTTGGGGGCAACGGGCCGCTGCAAGATGAAAAGCGGGCCTCTGTTGCCGATGGTTCGGCAGATCGGGGCTCACCCCCCTTCATTCTTGACTTCCTGTCCGTGGCGGATAGATTCCTTCCCCCTTGCATCGACCCGCTGCGGCGACGCCAGCGCGGTCGTATCGGCAGGCGGTTTCCCGATCGAGGGACGATTATGAGCACGTACCTGGCCAAGCCGGGAGAAATTCAACGCCATTGGCACGTCGTAGATGCCTCGGGACAGGTTCTCGGCCGGCTGGCGGCGAGGATCGCGGTCATCCTGCAGGGGAAGAACAAGCCCACGTACACCCCGCACGTGGACACGGGGGATTTCGTGATCGTGATCAACGCCGAGAAAGTGGCGGTCACGGGGAAAAAGGCGGATCAGCTGGTCTATGACACGTACTCGCGCTACCCCAGCGGCCGCAAGCTCTACCCGTACAAGCTGATGCTGGAAAAGCACCCCGAGCGGCTGATCCAACTGGCAGTAAAGCGGATGCTGCCTAAGAGCCGCCTCGGGCGCGACTTCCTCCGGAAGTTAAAGGTATACAGAGGACCGCAGCACGATCACGCTGCCCAGAAGCCCACCGAGCTTAAGCTGACGTGATCGGTCGTGTGTGCCTGTGCTCTCGCGGCGGGTGCTCCAGCCCGTCGCCACTAGCAGGAACCCCCGCTCAGTCCGCCAGCGGCTGGCGGTGGTGGTTGCGGCAATCCAGGGAAGCACCGGGGGCTCGTAGCCGGCGGCAAGAGCTCAACCATGATCCCCCGGTGACTGACGCCGGCTACGGATGACAGGAGCCTTCTGGCCATGAGCGAAACTGCAACAGCAACCGCTGTCGCGACCGAAACAAAGCCTAAGCGTACCTACACGTGGGGTGTGGGTCGGCGGAAGACGGCCTGCGCCCGTGTGCGGATCGCGCCGGGAACGGGCAAGATCGAGGTCAACGGCCGCACCATCAATGATTACTTTTCCACCGAATCCGACCGCAAACGCATTTTCGGACCGCTGGAAGTCACGAATACCGGGGGAAAGATGGATGTGTGGGTGAACGCCAGCGGCGGCGGATTGACGGGTCAGGCAGGGGCGATGATCCTCGGATTGGCCCGCGCACTGGCCAAGTATGACAGCAATCTGGAAGCCCCGTTGCGCAACGCCGGCTACCTCACCCGTGACAGCCGCATGAAAGAACGCAAGAAATACGGCCAGCGCGGCGCGCGGCGACGGTTCCAGTTCAGCAAGCGTTGATTATCAGGCGGGAATCTGCCGGCGTCCGCGAAGCGGCAGAATCTGCGGCAGGAGCCTCCGCCGCTCGGGCGGGCGCAGGTGGGAAGCGCGGTCGAGCGCGAGGGCAAATTCCACCGGCCGGCGGGCAAGCTGCGCTTCGTACACGCCACATTGTGCAGCCAACAATGGCACAATCTGCTGGTTTCGCGGGGGTGTGCGAAGCTCCAGGATCGGCCAGGCGCGCTTCAGCGCCGCCGTCGAAGCTTCACTGACCGGCCGAAGCCCCAACTTGCCACGGCGGGCCGCATCCACGATCACCACCATGTCGCAAAAGCTGTGAAACTGGGTGGGGTCGGACTGGATCAGCGTCATCCTCTTTTCATCGGGGGCAACAACCGACCATG
>JAVQWE010000368.1:0-3470 GCA_033579175.1 Phycisphaerales bacterium
AATCCGGGCATACGTTGCCGCCGTGACGGCTGGAACGTGCACACTGATGATATCAATGCCGCTTTCAGCCAATTGATCGATCCGTGAGGGGTTTTCCGGGAGCAGATCGGTCTCCAGATGAATCGCCGCAATGCCCGCTGCCCGTGCCTTGGCGAGAATCTCCGGCAGATCGTCATGCAGCAGGGGATCGCCAGCGCCGCCGAGCGTGAGCCGCGCATCATCGCGCGCCGCCAGTTGCGCAAACACCCCTGCCAGATCATCGACCGCAGCGCGTGGCCGGCTCACCTGCGCGAAATCTGCCGGAAGGAAGATCGGCCGGGTGACGCGGCGGGGGATCAGCTCCACTGTCAGGTCCTGGGGAATCCTCCCCGGCGGCGCCGCACCCAGCCGCGACACCATCGTCTGGGCATCAGGGACATCCAAGGTGCCATCGAATCGCTGGCAGGCCGGGGTCAGTTGGTCCACCTGCACTTGCGAATCGAGCGTGAAGCGCCGGGTGGTCCGTGCCAGCCAGACGGGCACGTCCACGCAGGCTTCGCCCGCCAGCGGGTCGCGCATGGGAGCATCCGGGTGATAGGTCAGCAGTCGACCGGGGAACGCCTGACCGCGGGCGAGCCGCTCCAGCAGCCCGCGGCGCAGCAGCATGGCACAAAAGCCGGGAGCGATCGGCAGGAACGCATATTCTACTGCCGGACGTGCGATGGCGTGATCCACCAGTCGATCAATCAGCACCGGATCCACCAATCCCGCGGCGGGGTTCACCAGGACGACCGCATCGGCCCCGGATCGCTCCGCCGCCGCGTGGACATGCCCGGCGGAAAATCCCAGATCAAATTCGCTGCTGGACAGTGGCCCGCCGCGCCAGCCGTCGCTCCAGCGTCTGGCAGCGGTGATGGCCTGGAGCGCAGGCAGGGAAACCCGCTGGCCGGCTGAAAACACCTCTGCTGTGAGGGTCTGGACAGGCGGAAGCTGGTCCTGCCAGCAAAGGACCTGACAGCCATTCAGGCGCGTGCACTGTTGCAGCCGCAAGAGAGTCCAGGCGAGCACCGCCCGATCCAGAAACTGCCGGGTGGCACTGTTTCTGCCCGGTGGTTCATGCAGCATCGACAGGATTGCAACCGCTTTCACGCCGCCCTCCTGTTGCTGGCTGCGGGGAACGACTCGATCCGCTCGATGGCTTCGGTGATCAGCGATTGCAGCTCTCTGGCCGCCGCCTCGACGGCCGACACGTTGTCCAGATCGCGCAGAACCTGCCGGCGTTGTCGCTCGGTGGGGTCGAGATTGGCGGCGGCGATGCGTCGATCGGCGAGGAATCGCTGCATTTCGGTCTGCTGCGTGAGCTGAGTGATGAGGTGGTAGGTTCTGTCCAGTGGCTCCAGCTCCACCCGGAGGGAATCGATTTGACCGATCGCGCGGTTTACCCGCGGCTGATCATCCAGGTGATCCGCAATCTCCCGCAGCAGCACCAGGGTGCGTTCACTGATGGCGCGAATGCGACCGGCCTCATCCCACCGCGCGCGCAGCGCCTGCACCGCGGCCGGGAACAGATCGCCGGAGAGGCCCGGATGCGGGGGAACCGATCGATCCAGCGGCGATCGGCACCAGGTTTCCAGGGCTTCCCGGAGGGTCATCGTCTTTGCTCCCCGCTTGAGCACGCCGCCTTCCGTGGCGTCGATGATCGTTGCCCGGGATCGCGCAAAATCGCGCTCAAAATGCTGGAGATATGTAAACAGCCGTGCTTCGGTGTAGGTGGGAAGCCCGTGGCGATCGGGCACCCGCCGCAGGATCGGTCGGTCGCGGACGATTTGCTCCCATTGCTTCATCTCCACCGTGCAGAAACGACCCAGCTCCGGGCGCCAGACATCCTCGTAGCTGGTTCCCGGCGCGTAACACAGCCCGTCACTGAAACCCAGATCCTGCCCGACGAAGATGATCGGGTCACATCCCAGATACTCGGCGAGGTAGAACGCCAGATGTGCCACCGTGGCTCCGGCCGGCAGGCGGGCGCGCGAGAGATCCATCCCGGAAAGCAGCCCGTCGGCATAGTCGTTGCCCAGCAGCGAAATCGGCCCCGGGAACAGGTGAAAGATCGCGTCGGTGGCTTTTGGCTCGGCAACCAGCTCGCAACGCAGAACCTGCGGCAACCGCTCGAAGAAGCGCGTGCAGATGTCGTGGTAATCCAGAGACGTGACGAAATGAGGTTCAACCCCCAGCTCCAGCAGCGGCTGAAGGGTCGTCTGAACGGCGATGATCACCGCGCGTTCGCGCGCGCCCAGAAGCTGATGCTGATTCTTCCGGAGCGACGGTCCGGCCGAAACAATGATCGCCGGTTTGCCCGAAAAAGCCCCTTTCAGCCGCGAGATTCCGGGGTTTGCCAGGTACCAGGGAAGGTTCCGCAGGATGTTCTCGGCCGTCCGCCGACCATTGGCCACCAGGGTGCCCACGCAGGTGCCGGCGTAGGCCAGGAAATCGGAGGTCAACTGCTCGAATTCGGCATGTTCTTCAGGAGCGATCCGGAGGGACGGCTGATGGCGGATGACGGCGGTACCGGCACTCGTGAGCGCGGCATGCGGCATCAGCGCCGCGAACAGGTTGGCTTTATCCGGCTCGGTGACGATCGCCACCCGCCCGCTTGAGAGCAGTTTTCGCAGGTCTCGCGCCGCGCACGCCGCCGCAAGCACCTCCACCCGCGGTTCAAAGACAAACGCGATGGCTTCCTCGCCGGCCTGCGCAAGGGCCTGTTCGACGTGATATCCCAGCCCGAAGCCGTGAATGAACAGCAGCAGGGTGGGAGACGTATCAACCGATCGGGACATCGGAAGTGCCGTCGAGACCAGCCGCCGGGCTTCGTCCTCGGGGTCATAGCGACTGTGCAGGGGTATGGTACGTCCAGAGCCATCCGACCACAGCAGCGTGGGCACCCCCGACCGCGCCATCGCCAGCTGGCAGCGCGCCGGCTCGGCCGACTCCACGCGGGCGGCGAGGCGGGCGTCAACAGCCCACAACGCGGCCAGATTTGCCGGGAGCGGCGAATCGGCGTCAGCAAGAAATCGAACCGATGGATCTTCGTGGATCGTCATTTCCCGGTGGCTGAGGTATTTATCGGACCTCAGCGGCTCAAAGGTTGAACCCGATGGAGCGATGGCTCTTCGAAACCCCCTGGTGGCTGCTGGTCGGCGTGGCCGTCGCGGCGTGCGGTCTGCTGTGGTCAGGAAATCAACGTCAGGACCGTCATCTGAAGCGGGCTGGCCTCTTCACCTTGGCTGCAGGAATTGCCCTGTCGGCGGTGAGCCTGGCAGTGCAGACACCGCGCGAGATCTGTCTGCATCAGACCCGCCGATGGGTTTCGGCGGTGGTGGCCAAGGATGAGGCAATTCTTGATGAACTGCTGCACCCCGATGCCGGGCTGGCACGGTGGAACCGTGATGACATTGTTGCCGGCGCGGTGAAATATGCCGACCTCTTCGGAC
>JAVQWE010000369.1:0-3469 GCA_033579175.1 Phycisphaerales bacterium
GTTTTTCCCGTCGCGCCCTCCGAAAACATAGAACTTTGAACCATCGGTGCCGCTGGCAGCGTGATTCACGCCCCGAGGCATGGGGGCGATCATGCTCCAGGCATTTGTGGCAGGGTTGTACACGGCCGCAAGGTCGGTCGTTGCGGTTCCGCCGGGGTTGGAACTGCTGGAGCCGACAATGCCACCTGCGACGTAGATTTTCCCTCGAATGACCGCGGTGGCGGCAGAGCCGGTGCTGAAGGGGATGTTCGGGCCGAGGGTCCACTTTCTGGCCACGGGGTCGAAAATCTGCAATCTGCCAGCCGACGCCCCCAACCCCCCAATCAGATACAGCTTCCCGTTGAGCACCTCAGCCCCATGGTGATGCCCGCCGAACGGTCGCTGGGGCAGCTCCGAAGTGCTCCAGGTGTTGTTGGAAAGATTGAAGCTGAGGGTGGCATGGCTGCCCTCCCCAAACAAGTACAGCTTGTTCCCAATGACACCGGCGGCTACCTCTCCCAACGCCACGGGCATCGACTTCATCGACTGCCAAAGCGGCGCCCAAGCGGTCTTGAAACCACTTCTGAGGGCGGTGTTGTTTCCCCCGCCGGCAAAGTAGAGCACTCCCTGATGGATCATCAGATTGATGCTTTTGCGCGGCCCGGGCAGCGTCCCCACGCGCGACCACACGTTGGTGGCGGGATCGTAACTGTGGATCAGATCAGTATTTACGAACCCGTTGGTCACCCCGCCGGCGATGATGATCCGTCCATCTTCCACCAGTGTGCCCGTGTGGATGTGGCCCAGAGGCATCGGCAGCGGAGCGGCAGTGGACCAGGTGTTGGTGCCCGGGTGGTAGACATGTACGCTCGACTGGTTCCCGCTCGCCTCCTTCGCGCCAAGCTGCCCGCCGATCGCGTAGATTTTGCCCCCCACCGTGGCATAGCCCATGTGGTTACGCGGGTGCGGAAAGGCGGCTTTGGCTTTCCAGCCGGCCGAAAGGTTGGCCAGATCGAGCGCCCAAGTATTGCTGTGGTCGGCTTGATGGGTTCCGTCCGGTTTTCGAGTGTGTCCGGAGAAGAAATACAGGGTGGTGCCGACGATTCCTGCGCCACCGGCCCCGCGGGGGGCAGGCAGGGAGGGCAAGCGCGTCCAAGACTTGTTCCTCACGTGGAACTTCCACACATCCTTGGTGGCCTGGCCCGGATCGTGGCCCACATATCCCCCCACCAGAATGACATTGTTCCCGTCTACGACGGTGGCCGCATGGGTGACCAGCGTGGGCATGTCCGGCAGGCGCGTCCACCGGTCGGCGGCCGGATCGTAGACATCCACTCGGCGGGTGGCGTCCCAGCCGGAATTATAGAATCCTCCGAACACATACAGCAGCCCGTTTTTCACCGCCTGTTGGGCTTCGGTTCGCGCCAGGGGAAGTGGCGCGATGCTGCTCCAGCCCGCCGGCACAGGTGTAGGCACAGAGACGCGAACGCTCTCATCCGCCACCACTTCAATGAAGTTGATCTTGTTGTTCTTGCTTCCGCTGGCGTTCGTGACCGTCAAGCGCCCATCGTTCACCGCGACCTTGGCCGAGCCCGAAATCCAGCGGTTCTGCGGCGTGGGGGTGCCGTTGACAACCAGAACGTTCTCGACGTTGATCTTGTAGATGCTGTCGTAATACGCCGCGTCACCGGCAACCACGCGGACGTGATACGTCCCGTTGGGGACGGCCAACTCCCACTTGCGGGGGGAGTTACCCTCATTCATGTGAGCCAGCGTGTCGAAGGCGGCGTCGAGCGAGAGGGCGCTGGTTCGCCGACGCATCGAACCGGTGTTGTCGAAATCCCAGCCAAAGATGAAGTCGTTGGCCCGTGCCCCGAACTTGCTGCCGACATCGACTTCAAAACCAGCCGGGACGGGCGCGCCGGCGGGCTGAAAATTCACTGAAACGTGAAATCCGTGCCCTGGATGCAGAAGGAACCGGGGTTCCAGTGTCTCTGAAAGCAGCATGCACGATCCCCACGATCCGGACGCCGACGGAAGAAGAGTGCAAAACCCGGATTCTACGTTCCCGGACGCAGGCCGCACAACCCCAAAATGCTCAAAGTGCTGCTTTGGCAATCACTTACGGCGAGAAGATGGGACGACCCAGCCGGTTTGATCAGCCGTTCTGAAGCAACATTTCGTAAAGCGATTGCGTTCTTGCGTCAAAACAGGCGAAGATCACTCGTTCCATGGAAGGCACGTCGCGCAACGCATCCTGCACCGCCGCAACCGCCACTTTTGCCGCGTCCTGCGGCGGATAGCCGTACACCCCGGTACTGATGGCCGGAAACGCGATGCTCCTGGCTCCGTGAGCCCCCGCCAGTCGGATGCTGTTCACATAACACTTTCGCAACAGCTCCGGTTCCCCACGCTCTCCGCCGAACCACACCGGACCTACCGTATGCACCACCCAGCGGGCTGGGAGGTTATGTCCGGCGGTGATCCGCGCTTCGCCCGTGGGGCAGCGAACACCGGGGCTTATCTCCGGAATTCTCCGGCATTCCTCGAGCAACCCCGGGCCGGCGGCGCGATGAATCGCCCCATCGACGCCCCCGCCCCCCAGAAGACGCGGGTTGGCCGCATTCACAATGACATCCACCTGCAACGTGGTAATGTCAGCGAGGATGGCTTGCAGCGTCGCGCGCATGGTACAACCGATTGTACCGTCGGAAGCAGCGCCCCGCGCCATCCGGAGTGTTCGGGCTGCCTCCGAGCGCTTCACCGGGTCGATGAGCATTCGCCCCGCCCGCTGTGGCCGTCCCCCAAGCCGCCCGACCCTACCCGCTCCCGCCGCCAAGAGCAGCCAGCCACGGGTGATCATCGCGCATCAGCCGAATCGCGTCGGCTAGCCAATCTTTTAACTCCGGGGCTAAGGCAGGCAGCGAGGACCGCAAATCCAGCTCATCCCAAGCCCGGGGAGCTTGACTCTTATATAACAAAACAATGTTCGGCGCCAGCACCGGAACCCCGAACGCGCCGGTGATGATCCACTGGTCCAGCGGCCAGCGGATGCGCTGATCGCGACCAAAGAGCCAATCGACGCTGTCGCACTCGTTCAGCAGAAACCCCAACTGGCGCCCGCGCGCGTCGGCGGCGCGCAGCTCGTGCACGGGCAGCATCAGCATCTGCCGATCCTCACGCCGCCACGGCGTCATTCCCCTTGGGGTCACCACGAAAAACCGCCAAGTGCTCAGAAAATCGCGTAGCGCAATCTGATCCTGCCGCAGAATCGCCACCTGAACATCCCGATGGCTTCGGGTGAGCCGGCCCAGCCACAGATCAATTGCCCACCCACCGGCGATGCACCAGGGGCGCTCAAAGGCGTTCATCACCGTGGCGGCGACAAGCGCGGGCTGGCAGTCCGTGAAATCCACCCCGACATTGTTGATCTCCGGGAGAAGATTGTCGATCGGGGCTCGCACCGCACGAGGTTCCCCGGGGACGCGCG
>JAVQWE010000370.1:0-3449 GCA_033579175.1 Phycisphaerales bacterium
GCCGGGCGGGAACCGCGATGCGCAAGTCTCCGTTCAAGTAGCGGATGGTCAGCGAATGCTCGTCTTTGAGCACTTGTGGCATGTCTCCCTGCGCCACGATCCGGCCGCCGTGAACGCCGGCGCCGGGGCCGATGTCAATCAGATGGTCGGCGGCGCGGATGCAGTCTTCATCGTGCTCGACGACGATAACGGTGTTTCCGATGTCGCGCAATCGCTGCAGCGTGCGGATCAGGCGCGCGTTGTCGCGCTGATGCAGGCCGATGGTCGGCTCATCCAGCACATAGGCCACACCCACCAGCCCGCTTCCCACCTGCGTGGCCAGACGAATCCGCTGCGCCTCCCCGCCGGAGAGCGTGCCGGTCTTGCGATCCAGCGTCAGGTAACCCAGGCCCACATCCACCATGAAACCGAGCCTGGCGCCAATCTCGCGAATGATTGGCTCAGCAATTCTTGCGCCCTCGCGACTGAGCTTCAGCCGCTGGAAAAAGCTCCGGGCGCGCTCGACGGTCATGGTGGTCACGTCATGGATCGAGCACCCGGGCAGGGCATGCAATGCGGTGAAACTGGCCTTGGAGCCGTTGCGGATGTTGTTTTTTCCGTTTTCCTGCCTTTGGCTGACCCTGCCGGTTTCACCCTCGGCCGACGTCCCGCCCGCTTCCCCGCTGGCCGTCAGGCGAACTGCCAGCACCTCGGGCTTCAACCGGGTGCCGCGGCAGACTTCGCACGGCTGTTCGGACATGTACTCCTGCAGCTTCTGCTTGACCCAGTCACTCTCGGTGTTCTCAAAGCGGCGCTGCAGGTTGGGGATGACCCCTTCGAACCAGGTTCCGGTGCCCTCGTCGCCCCGGGCATCGGTGCCGAACAGCAGAATCTCACGGATTTTCCGGGGGATTTGCGAGAATGGCGCGGAGTAGTCGATTCTGAAATCCCGGGCAAACTGGCGCAGAACCCGGGCATAGTAAATATTCATCCGCTTGCCGTGCCGGCGCCAGGCTTCGATGGCTCCGTTTTCCAGGGACAGCGCCTCGTCGGGAACGATCAGGTCCGGGTCAAACTCCTGCACGGTCCCCAATCCGTGACACGTCGGGCAGGCACCCTGCGGCGAGTTGAAGCTGAACAGTCGCGGCTCCAGTTCCGGCAGACTGGCCTGCGGATGCTCGGGACACGCGAACTTCTCGCTGTAGAGCCGGTCAACCCACTTTCCGCCTTCTTCCACAGTCACGATCACCAGCCCCTGCGAAAGCTTCAGGGCGGTTTCGATCGAGTCGGCACACCGGCTGCGAACTTCGGGTTTGAGCACGATACGATCAACGACCGCTTCAATGCTGTGCTTGAAGGTCTTGGGCAGCACGGGAGCCTTTTCCGGTGAAGGCAGATCGACAATCTGCCCGTCCACACGCGCCCGGACGAACCCCTGCTTGTGAATCGCGGCGAAGATTTCCCTGTGTTCGCCCTTTTGCGCACGCACCAGCGGGGCAAGGATCATCGCCCGCGTGCCGGAGGGGAACTGCATCACGGAATCGACGATCTGCGAAGCCGACTGTGCCGCGATGGGCTTGCCGCACACCCAGCAGTGGGGCGTGCCCGCCCGGGCAAACAGCACGCGAAGATAGTCATAAATCTCCGTGGTGGTCGCCACGGTGGATCGCGGATTGGACGAAGCCGATCGCTGCTCGATGGCGATCGTCGGCGGCAGGCCCTCGATCTCATCCACATCGGGCTTCTGCAGGATGTCCAGAAACTGGCGCGCGTAGGCACTGAGCGATTCCATGTACTTCCGCTGCCCCTCGGCGTACACGGTGTCGAAGGCCAGGGAAGACTTCCCCGACCCGCTCAGGCCGGTGATCACCACCAACCGGTCGCGCGGAATGTCCACGTTGATATTCTGCAGGTTGTGCTCACGCGCCCCTTTGATGGAGATGTGTCGGGAACGGCTCATCGGGAGTTCCGCATCGTAGGCAGCGGTCCCGGCAGTGTAAACCGGTGACGACGCGATGCGCGCCACGCCCGCCGTCCGAACGGCACAATCCCGAACGCTGCCACATTTCGACGGGTTTCAATGTGAATTCGCGGAGCCGTTCGGGGCGAAGATCATGGCTCTTTCTCCCTGGAACGTCTGGGAGAAGATCAGGCTGTAACCTGACGGTTGAATCACAGGATGATCCGCATCCTCGCAATCGATCAGCAGCTCTCCACCGGAAGGTGGAGGCGCCGACGTCAGAGGATCTTCATCCCGCGCGGGAAACCGGCGGGGAAGGTAATAGCTGACGGCCAAGGCGTCATTCTGGCCCCACCACGCCGCGGGGGCGGAGCCTATCTGCCGGTTGATAGTGGCGGCCAGCTCGCGGGGATCGGGCTTGCCCGACTCAATCGGCCAGAAAAATGAGAACGCGATGACCAGCGCCACGGGCGTGGTAAGCCCCAGAGTGGCAAGAGCCGGCCAGCTCCCGCGGGATTGGAACCGCAGGACTCCCACCACCGCGCCCACCGCCAGAACCCCGGACAACGCGTAACCCCACAGGTCCGGGCTGCGATCGACCGCTGACATCACCGCCAGTGCTGCGGCGGCTGTGCCGAGCAGACCGGCTGTTGCCAACACCAACCCGTTGAGCAACCGACGCGATTCTGGATCCCCCAGCATTCGCTCCACCCGGACGCCGGTTACGACGAACAGAATGGGGATCAACGACATGAGGTAGTGCGGCTGCTTCTGCCCCACTACAGATAGTGGAATCAGAACGCTGCCGACGGCTAAGAGCAACTCCCGCGATACTCCGTCATCCCGCCAGCTTCGAACGGCCTGCACGATCGCTGAGACACCGAACAACGTCCAAGGCAGGCAACCATAAGCGATCCACAGGAAGTATTCATAGAACGGCTCGCCATGGCCCCCACCGCGCCACAGCAGCCGGGCCTCCCCGCTGATCACGCTTCGGGCCTGAGGGCTCAGCCAGACAAGCAGGAACCAAGGCAAAGCGATCACGGCGAAGGTGATCGGCGCCCCGCTCCGCACAAAGCCCCGTAGAGGCTCAAGCGAGCGGCGCGACAGCGAGAGAAAGATCAGAAAGATCAGCGGAAATGCCCCCGGGGCACCCTTTGCCAGCGTCGCCAGAGCCGCCCCGACCGCCGCCGCATGCTGCCAGAGACTGGTTTCCCTCGACGCACGGCCCGGAAGGTCGTTCCTCTGCCGATTGGCCTGCCAGATCGCGAAATATGCCAGGATAATGCTCGGAGCCACGATCGCGTCGGTCTCGGCAAGTCGCGTGTAACGGAAAAAGTAGATCGACCCCACCATGCCCCCCGCCGCCAGCAGCCCGGCGCGCTCCGCGGGGCGCGGGTCGCCCCAGCCCAGCACCGCCACGGCCAGCACCAGCGCCGGCGCCAGCACGTCCGGGATCAGCAAGGAAGCGAACCAGGGCGCGGCGGTGCCGGCGGCAAGCGCGAGGACG
>JAVQWE010000371.1:0-3443 GCA_033579175.1 Phycisphaerales bacterium
CGCGCCCGTCGCCCCGCGTGTCGGCGAACACTCCCACGCCCCCGACGCCCCCGGGTCCCCCCGCGTAGGCGCCGGTGATGCTGAATTTCTGCCGCATCTCGATATCAACGCCCGTGCTGCGACCGGCGCCGGTGGTGACGGCGGTGATGATCGAATCGCGGATCGACATCGCGTTGCCGCGCGCAAACACCAGCCCGGCCGCCCCGCCATCGACGCTCACCTGCGACCGCTGCGCCAGCAAGATGTCGCCCATGCCCGAAAGGCCGCGACTGTCCAGCGCGGCCGTCTTGACGCCCTGCGGACCGCCTTCGACGAGGATGCGTTCCACGCGCCCCGATCCATTGACGGCGATCAGGTCCACCCGACCATCCGGCGCGACAAGCTGCGCGCCGATCAATCGTTGGTTCCTGCCGGTCACCCGCCCGGCACTCTGCAGCACGACGCCGTGCGGTTCCTCGCCTTTCGGCTGCACGCCGCTGCCGATCAGCGTAAGCTCCCGCCCCGTCTCGACCGCAAGCCGCGCCCCGTTGACGCGGATGCCGCCCGCCCGCGGACCGAGAAAACCGAACGACGTGGGGGGCTGGGCGCTGAGCACCTGCCGCGCCGCAGGATCGGCGGGGAACACGCCGGCCTCGCGACCCAGCCCGATCGAGTCGCTCGACACGGCCGCGAACGAGCCGGTGATCTCCAGCCTCGCATCCGGGCCGAAGATCACGCCCTGCGGGTTCATCAGGAAAAGGTTGGCCTTGGGAATCGAGCTGGCGATCGTTCCGTCGATCCGACTGCTCGCCCCACTGGTGACGCGCGCCAGCACGTTTCGCACCGAGTTCGGCCCGGTGAACGTGGCGCGCTGCCCGGCCGGCACGTCAAACCGGCTGAAGCTGTGGAACAGATTGGCCCCCACCTGTTGCCCGTGTCTGGGTGAGATGGTGATGTCCGGCCCGCTCAGCGCCGCCGGGCCTCTGCCCAGCGAGCCGTCCCGCACCACCTGCCCTTGAGCCACCCCCACCAGCAGGGGCAACGCAATGGCGCAGGCGCGCGCCTGGAGGATTCGATCGGTTTTCTTCATGGTGAAGGGCCTCCCGGGAATGAAACTGAGGCGGGCTCGGTGCCTGGATTCAGATGGGGTTCAGACACTGCCGGGCTTCTGTGAGGCAGGTATGTCAAACCCCACACACAAGCCGGGCGCTGCCGAGTGCATCGCCCCTCTTTGCCCTCGTGCCCGGAAAAAGGACAATTTTGACCGCTTATGCCTGGCCTCATACGCTCCTACTCTCAGGAAGCGGAATGGGCGTCTCCCGCTGGACATCGTTGATCCTCGCTTTTCTGCTGGCCGGCCCGAACGTTGCCTCCGGCCAGGCTTTGGAGCTCCCGCCCCTGATTCCCGCCACGCAAGAGGCGATGTTGTCCGGGCAACAATCCGTCCGGGTGGATCGCCTGAAGTTCGTCGGCAACACCGCGTTTTCCGATTCGCAGCTTCTGGCGGCACCGGCAGGCGATGGCGGGCGCACCGTGGCCGACTTCCTCGGCCGCGAGCTGTCGATGGATGAGCTGGAGCAGATTCGCGTCGGGCTGACACTGGCCTACGTCAACGCCGGTTACATCAACTCCGGGGCGCGCATTCCCGATCAGCCCGTGCCCGCCGATGGCGAATTGCTGGTGGAGATCGTCGAAGGCAGGCTCACAGACATTCACATCGAAGGGCGCAAGTGGCTGCGGGAAGGGTATCTGGTCGATCGCCTCCGGCGCGCCGCCCGGCCGCCGCTCAATCTCGGTGAGCTGAAGAACTCGCTGGAAATTCTCCGGCAGGACCCGAAGCTCCGACGGCTCAACGCCGACCTTCGCCCGGGAACCTCACCGGGTGAGGCGGTGCTGAACGTCGCCATCGACGAAAACTTCCCCGGCTCGCTGGCATTGCTGTTCAGCAACCGTCGTCCCCCCAGTGTCGGGGCCGAGCGCTTCGAAGTTCTGGCAGGGTGGAACAACCTCAGTGGGCGGGGCGATGCCCTTTCCCTGCGTTACGGGTTGAACAAAGGCGATCTGGACGACTGGGAATGGGCCGGTCTGGACGACTTCACGATCAGCTATTCCCTTCCACTGACTCCGATCGACACCACGCTGATGCTGGAACTGGAGCGAAGCGACACAACCATCGTCGAGCCCCCCTTCGACCAGCTTGATCTGGAGACCGAAAGCACCCGCGCCGCCGTCACGGTGCGCCAGCCTGTCTATCGCACCGCCAACACCGAGTTTGCGCTTTCGCTGGGTCTGAGTGTACAGCAGGTCACCAACCGTCTTGCCGGCGAACGGACCAACATCGCACCCGGCGCGATCGCAGGGGAAACCAACGTCACGGCCATCCGTTTCGGGCAGGAATTCTCCACGCGCAGCACGCGGCAGGCCATCAGCCTGCGCTCCACATTCTCCCTGGGGATCGACGCATTTGATTCCAACATCTCCGGCGGAGACATTCCCGACAGCCGCTTTTTCGCCTGGCTGGGGCAGGTTCAATACGTTCGCCGGGTGTTCGAAGAAGGCAACACGCAGCTCGTGGTCCGTGTGGCGGGGCAGTTTTCCTTCGATGAGCTGCTGGGGCCGGAACAATTCGCCATCGGGGGGATCGACACCGTCCGCGGATACCGCGAGAACCAGCTTGTCCGCGATAACGGGGTGGTGGCGTCGGTGGAACTGCGCATCCCCCTGATCGACCGCAAAACCGGCGGAGAGCCGATCCTGCAGTTTGCCCCGTTCATCGACGCCGGTTACGCCTTCAACCGACGGCAGGACCCGGACGGTGAATATCTGATCAGCATCGGGGCAGGGTTGATCTTCAACCCCATCCGCAATCTCAACGCCGTGGTGTATTACGGGCGGCATCTGAACGACGTGAGCGACGACTCCGGCAACCTGCAGGATCACGGGATTCACTTTGCTGTCACACTCAAAACGCCGTAGAAAACTGCCTGAAGGAAGCCCTCGGAGACTCGCACCCACGGCTGGCCGAGCGAGGTTCCGCGCCGAACACTGGCACCGCGGCGGCGCTACGAAGATCGGGATGATAACCCAGGCAATCTGGAGAATCTGGGGGATTTTGCTGCCTCGGATGCGGGTACCGCGGAGCTGGTCTTTTCGCGTCTGGCGGGCATCTCGCTGCAAGACCACCGCCGCCGGGTGATCGACGAGCGCGGGTGTGCCGGCCCGCCGGGCTGGTGAGAGTTCCGGGACCGGATCCCCGGCGACAACGCATCGATCGATCCGTCGGAGGGATTCGCGGCTCGTTACGCCCCTTGGAAGCTGAAGCCCGCCGCGGTGCGCGGTGTGGCGTCTGACCCGTCCGGCTGGCGCGCCACCGTCGGTCGCCGGTCAACCGCCAGAGGCGGGAACGAATTCCTCCACCCGCCAGCCGTCGGCGCAGACACGTGATTCCAAGGGGGGTGTTGCCG
>JAVQWE010000372.1:0-3440 GCA_033579175.1 Phycisphaerales bacterium
GGAGGCTGGATCGGACTAAAATCCTCAACTCGGATCTCGCGGGGAGGCCGGGTGGATTCAAACTCTTGAGGAGGCAACATGAAGCTGCGGTACTTTGCGGCGATCGTAGTGTCGGCGGCGCTGGTGGCGGCCTGCGACCGGGAAACGGCCAGCCAGAAGGTCGATGAAGCCGTCAAAACGGCTGGATCAGCGGCGGACAAGGCGGGTGAGGCGGTTTCGGCAGCGGCCGATAAAGCCAAGGAAGTGGCGGCCGAGGGCTTCGACGCCATCAAGGGACAGGTAGAGGAGCTGTACAATCAGGCCATGTCCCTGGTCAACGAAAAGAAGTTCACGGACGCCAAGGCAGTCGCCGACAAGCTGATGACCTGGAAGGATAAGCTTCCGGCCGATTGGCAGACCAAGGTTGCCGATCTGGTGAAGAAGATCGAAGACGGCATCAAGGCAATGGGCGGCAACTGATTCGCCTGCCTGCTGATGAAATGCCCGCGGCCCGGTCGCACTGCAAGTGGAAGTCGTTCCGCGACCGAGCCGCGGGCCCGTTTTTTGCCTGCGGAATCGTCTTGGCGGTGCTGTGGGATTGCTTCAGAGCCGTCGGGACGCACCACCAACGCGGCCGATGCGGCTTACGATGAGGAAAGTCTGGCCAGTTCGGCTTCGGCGGCAGCGAGCTGATCCCTGGTTTCCTGCACCAGCCTTGCCGGGGCACGAGCGAGGTACCCTTCGTTTTCCAGCCGCCCGCGGAGGGTGGCGATCTTCCGTTGCAACTCCTGTCGCAGGCGCGCCAGCCGTTGCTCTTCGGCAGCGGTGTCGATGAGTCCTTCAACGTAAATCTCGCATTTACCGACACTTGCGCGCACGCTGCCGGATGCCGGCATCACCTCGGCGCCGACCGATGTCAACCGGCACACCGCCATCTGTTCAATGGCCGGGCGCATCGCCTCAATTTGCCGGGCGGCATCCCCCGGAGCCAGAATGGCCACGTCAACCGGCTTTTTCGAGTCTACCTTGTGGTCGTTCCGCAGGTTTCGTATGGCGGTGATGATCTCCTGAATCCTCGGGAAAATGTGCTCGGCCGCCTCGGAATAATTGCGGGAGTCTTGCGGGAAAGCCGCGCGAATCAGCCGCGGGCTGGTGCACGTGAGGATTCTTCCGGGCAGGCCTCGTTCCGGGCAGATTTCGTTCAGTTTCCACCAGAGCACTTCGGTGACATGTGGCAGCAGGGGGTGCATCAGCCGCAGGGCGCCGTCGAACACGGCGGCGAGAATCCGGGTAGTTTGCGTTCGCTGCGGTTCGGAGCGCAACTGGGGTTTGGCGGCCTCGAGGTACCAATCACAGAAATCCCGCCAGAAGAAGTCGTAGATTGTGCGGGCGTATTGATCGAAGCGATAGGCCTCCAGTGCCGCCGTAGCCTCACCCACGGTTCGATTGAACCGGCTGACGATCCACCGGTCCGCCATGGTCCAGAGGGATTCGCAGACGCCGCCGTCACCGGCAGGCTGAGCGACCGGCGCAGCGCCTGACCCCGCGGATTGGGTGGCAGGGGTGTGCTGTTCTGGTGCGGAGCGCTCCAGTTGCATGAGCACGAACCGCGCCGCATTCCACAGTTTCACGCAGAAGGCCCGACCGAGGTCGAACTTCGGCGAAGTGTTCTTGCCGGTGTTGGCATCCACTTCCACGGGCATGCGCACATCCTGCGTGCTGGTGGCCATGCTGGCCAGCGTATATCGCAGCGCATCGGCTCCGTGGGTCTGGATGATGTCCAGTGGATCGACTCCATTCCCAAACGACTTGCTCATCCTCCGGCCTTCGCCGTCCTGAATCACCGGGACGATGCAGACGTCGCGGAAGGGAACGCAATCGCGGAAATACAGGTTGAACATCACCATCCGGCTGACCCAGAGTGTGATGATCTCCCTGGCGGTGCACAGCACATTGGAAGGGTTCCACCGGTTCAAGGGGGAGCGTTGATCTTTGATGATGTCAGGATCGGGCCATCCGAGGGTGCTCAGCGGCCAGAGGGCGCTGCTGAACCAGGTGTCCAAAACATCCGGGTCCTGCCGCAACGACTTCAGACCCAGCTTGGCAACGTCGGAGTCCGCAGGGCAAACCTCGGACTCACGCTCCGCAGCCAGCTTTTCCAGAATCCTGTCCGCACGCGGGTCACGACTGACAAGCAGGTGTCCCATCCCGGGCTTGATCAACGGGCCGGCTTCTTGGATGACCAAATCATCAGGGGAAATACCCTGCTTTTCGAGGTACCCGCGCAGCCTATGCTCGCATTCCTTCAAATGCGCTTTCCATCGATCATCCAGCTCGCTGCCAGTCTTACCCTGACCAGAAAACGTCTGAATGAACTCCACATACCACACCGGGATCCGGTGTCCCCACCAGAGCTGCCGGCTGATGCACCAGTCGCGAATGTTGTGATGCCAGGTCTCGTAGGTCTTGGCATATCGCGCTGGATGAAATCGCACGGTGCCTTGGGAGCGACGCTGCAAGGCCCCCTCCGTGCCGGACGACACGGGGGTATCGAGGGTCCGCTGATCCTCGGCCAACACCGAATTGGCACGGGCGGCCAGACGTTTATCCGTCACGCGCAGATACCACTGGTCCGAGAGATACGGCTCGATGGGGACATGGCTGCGATACGAATGGCCGACGCTGTGGCGGTAGGGCCGGGTCTCTTGCAGCAGTTGATTGTCACGGAAGAAGTGCACGACCGCCGTGCGGGCTTCGTCGCGCCCTTTGCCGAGCAGGTGTGAACGCAGGCAGGGGTCGGCGGTTTCTCGGATGTGCGGCTCGGCCTCAAGCCAGCCATGATCAAGGCTGATCGAGGCATCCGGCGCCATGACGTTGATGATCGGGAGATTGTGTCGCAATCCGAGTTCATAGTCATTGGCATCGTGCGCGGGGGTGACTTTGAGAAATCCCGTCGCAAACTGCGCCTTAGGGTCGTTCGGATCGCCCCCCAGCGAAACGGGCAGGACGACGTAGGAATCCTCCACGATCGGCACGATACGGTTGACGATGGGCAGCCGGACAAACAGGCCGCGCAACAGGCGTGCCCGGGGGTCTTTGGGATTCACGGCGACGGCGGTGTCGCCGAGCATGGTTTCGGGTCGTGTGGTGGCAACGGTGATGTGGGAGAGGTTGTCAGCACCGACGGCGGCGCCGGTGGGGTCGCGAAGGGTTACGGGATTGCCTGCCCGGTCGCAAAGCGGGTAGCGCAGGTAGTAGAAAAAGCCGTCCACCTCCTGCATTTCCACTTCATCGTCGGCCAGAGAGGTCTGGGTGACCGGGTCCCAGTTGACCAGACGCTTGCCGCGGTAGATCAGATTGTCCTTGAACAACCGGAAGAACGCTTCGCGCACCGCCCTGGCGCGCTGCTCATCCATGGTGTAGGCCCACCGCTGCCAATCGCAGGAGCAGCCCATTGCCTT
>JAVQWE010000373.1:0-3433 GCA_033579175.1 Phycisphaerales bacterium
GGATGATCGGGAGCTCCGTCGTCCTTTGCCCAGTTTCACAATCGACACGGTTCGATCGCTCAAGCAGGAAGGGGTGAACCCCGTTTACTGGCTCATCGGGGCCGATCAAGTACCGCAACTGCCGAGGTGGCATCAGTTTCCACAACTCCTTATGGAGACTGAGTTTGTGATCATGGACCGGCCGGGGGCGCAGTGGCGTCGGGCGCTTCGGGCACCGGAGTTCGCGTCGATGAAATACGTTGCGGTTCCCATCACCCCGCGGGACATCAGTGCGACGGACATCCGTCGACGGGTGGCATCGTCACAAAGCATTTCGGGGTTGGTCCCGCAGTCCGTGGCGCGGTACATTTCCGAGCGTCGGCTGTATATCCCGCAATGACCGTAAATCCTTCATTTATCGGACGTTGAGATCGTTGCCTTGGCTGTTCGGGTTGTAACAAGCCAGTTGGCGTGGCGTCTTTCCGACGGGTGCCCGACCAAGGCACGGCAGGTGGCCTTTCGATGTCACAGAACCCCGCGAAAACCTCGGCTGCGGAGCTCGAACCCCTCGAGCACCGCCGCCTGCTTGCCGCCGGGGCGTACGACCCCTCGTTTGGAGGGGGCGCTGCGGTCACCATCGGCTTTGCCGAAGGATCGAGTGTCCTCAATGACCTGCTGGTAATGCCCGACGGCGGCATCCTTGCTGGTGGCTATTGCATACCACGGACCGGCGACGGCCCCCAGCCGCCTCAACTGGCCTTGGCCAAGTACAGCTTCTTCGGAAACCTTGACCCTTCTTTTGGCAATGACGGTCAACTTGTCGGGACGCCGCGCGGCATCAAACACGCGCTGCAACTGGAGTCTTTCGACGATGGATCGATCCTGGTGCTTGGCTCGAGCGTCAGCGGCTACAGCACTCGCGCCAATCTGCTGGTGAAACTGACGCCCCAAGGTCGCGTGGACACAGCGTTCGGCCGAAACGGGCGCGTCAATCTGCCGTTGTCGGCGGCGGCGGTGAAGATCGGGCCCGGCAACCACATTTTCGTTGCCGGCCAGTTGGATCAGGATGGTGCCATCGCCCGTTACAGCCCGCGCGGAGGTCTGGATTTGTCCTTCGGGTCGGCCGGCATGGTTACCACCCGGGATCTGTTCACCTTCGATGCCGATACGACGTTCTTTTTCGACAGCCTCGCCATCGATTCGCAGGGTCGGGTGTATGCCGGTGGCACCCACCGGGACACGGGAAGCGGTCCGAGCCACGGCGCGCAAAGCGAAGGCGGCTCCGGACGATCTCTGGTTCGCTCTGAACTGGATGTGCGCGTGGTGCGCCTGTTGCCCGACAGCACACTGGATGCCGGCTTCGCCGGCCGAGGGTTCTTCAGCGCCGTCAGCGATGCCGAGATTCCCCGCAACGGCGCGGCCTTCGGCACCGTCCTGATCGGAGCCGACGATCTGCCCATCGTCGCGACCGCTTCCTCCGATGGGGAATCTGCCTTCATCACGCGGCTCGGAAGCGACGGCACGCCGCGCCCCTCCTTCGGCGACGAGGGCGTGGCCGAACTCAACTCCGCCGTCGCTCGCTACCCGCTGGCCGGAGCCTTGGCCGAGCAGGCCGATGGCAAGATTCTCTTTGCCGGCGTAACCGAGCGCGACGGTCGCACGGTGATCAGTTCCGAACGTCTGACCGCCGACGGTGAACCCGACTCAAGCTGGGGCAACGGCGGGGTGGCCACCGTCACCTACAAGCGAATCCCCGGGGAGGCTCGGGTGACGGCGATTGCTCCGGATGGGACCATTGTCCTCGGTGGAGTTGTGGGATCAGTCGCCCCTGACGGCACCGACTCCCGACGATTTACCCTGGCGCGACTGCTGCGCGAGGATGGGCCGGCCGGACAACTGATCCCCAAGACGCTTCGGCAGCCGCAAGGCGGGTTCGTGTTTGACGTGGTCTGGCGAGCCGACGACGGCATCGACTTTGCCACGCTCGACGGTGGCGATCTGCGAGTGCTCTGCCCGGATGGCGTTCATCGCCGGGTGAGGCTCACTTGGATCGAGTCCACCAGCGACGGCCGACAGGCCGTGGTGCGTTACCGGCTGCCAGCTCCCGACGGTGTGAGTTTCACCCGTGCCAGCAACGGGCTGTACGTTGTGAAGCTCCAGCCGGGGCAGGTGGCCGATGCTTCGGGGAATTTCGCTTCCCGGCGTGTGCTCGGAACCATCCGGGTGCGGATTGCCTGATCCGACCTCGCCTCCAACCCACACCCCCGGAGGCTTCGGGTGGTCGAGCACGGCCGCGTTCCTGCGACGGGAATTCTTAAGTCCATGACCCATCGATACTTAACGCGACTTTCGGTCCTTTTACTGTCGAAACCGGCGAGCCTGTGAATCCTTCAGATTTCGTCGGCGGGTGGGACAGGGGGTCGGCTGAGATGCCGCAGGCCGCCGGGACGAAACAGAGACCGGCCACCCGGCGACTCTGTTCTGGATGGAGTTTCATGTCGTACCGGGCGGGCCAAGGACCGACTTCTGCTGCCCCGGCGGGCTTGACGTCCGACGGATTCACGGTGAAATCGTCCTTGGCTCCACCGTTGCTTCCCAGCTGTTCCGTGAGGCACCACCATGAACAATCCAGCGTATCGGGCGGCCGCGGGGGTTGTCGCGCTGGTCTTGAACAGCCACTTGGTTGCCGGTCCTTCACCATTGCCGGAGGAACCGGAGCCTCCCCACCCGCGCGTTGAGCCGACCGCGCAGGTGGATGATCCAGCCCCTGCCATCGAGGCGGTGCTGAGTTTGCCGGAGACCCCCGTGCTTCAGGAACCCTTCGCTCCGCTGGAGATGCCCCCACAGTTCCGAACACGGGCGGTTGTTGAATCGTCCGGAAGCGGCGCATCGACGGAATCCGCCTCCCGCCTGACCGCCATTCCATTGCCTGCCGCCTTCTGGCCGGCGGCGGCGACGCTGGGAGGGCTGATCCTGGCCACAGCGAAGCGTTCTCGGCGCCCTCGTCGCCGTTGAATCGCACGGGCTCACCGGGGCAACGCCCTCCCAACAGCTTGTTGGCGGTACCTTGGGCAAGAAACCGCCCGCCACCTGCGCGATCAGGGCTGCCGTTCCGTCGCCACCGCGCGTGCAGCGTCGTCGTCACGGGCGCGATTTGCTAGACTCCGGCGGATGCCGGAATCGCTGCCCATGTACCTGATTACGGTTGCCGGTCCGGCCATCGGCCCGTTTGAGCTGAAACCCCAGACCCCGGTCATGCGGATCGGGCGCGACCCCAGCTGCGAGATTGCCCTTCCGATGCGCGAAGATCGGGCTTCGCGGCAGCACGCGCGCTTCAATTTTGACGGTTCCCGCTGGCGCCTGACCGACCTGAACAGCCGCTGGGGCACATATCTCAACGGTGTGCGGCTGGCGCCGGAGACCGACCTTCCCTTAAGCGAAGGCGACCTGGTTC
>JAVQWE010000374.1:0-3416 GCA_033579175.1 Phycisphaerales bacterium
TGGCATAGAAAGCAATTCCGATCAGGTCCTGCGGCGTGTAGGCGTTATCGCTCAACCAGTCGCCGTAGCCGCGCCATTTGCAGCTCTCGTCCGCCCGCACGTGTCCGGGGCAGGTTCGCGCCAGAAATTCCATGAACCGGTCCATCATCTCCCACCGTCGCGCAAGGATTCGGCGATCGCCATAACACCGGTAGATGGTCCAGGGGCAGATGACGGCCGCATCGGCCCATGCGGGCCCACCCTCGTTGTAAATGCTGGTGACACCGGGAATTACGGAGTGAATCCGCCCGTCGCCGGCCAGTTCCTGAGTGTCGGCCATGTCCTGAAGCCATTTGTCAAAGAAATTCGCCACATCCATGTTGAAAGCGGCCGTTCGGATGAAGACCTGGGCGTCGCCGGTCCAGCCGAGGCGCTCGTCTCGTTGCGGGCAGTCTGTGGGGATATCCAGGAAATTTCCCTTCTGGCTCCAGACGATGTTCTGCTGAAGCCGGTTCACCAGCGGATCGGAGCATTCGAACTCGCCGGTGGGTGTCGTGTCAGAGTGGAAGACGATGCCGGTTACGGCGTCGTCGAGCGGCTCACCGGGCAGGTCGCGTACCTCGACATATCGGAACCCATGGAACGTGAACCTCGGCTCATAGACCTCTTGCTCGCCCCCTCTGGTCGTGTAGTGGTCGGTAGCTCGGGCACCACGCAGCGCGGCGGTGTAGAGCTTACCGTCCTTATCCAGCATTTCGGCATATCGAAGGTCGATCGTCTTCCCTGGGGGGGCGTTGCGCAACTTCAGACGGACTACTCCCACCATGTTCTGGCCCAGATCATAGATACGCCGCCGTCGGTTGGCCGATATCACTGGTTCTGCGACCGGTCGAAGTTCCTGCTGTTTCCGTATGGGCGGGGCGCGATGGGCAACCAGCTCAATTCCCGGGTCGTCGAACGTGAGCACTTCTGACCACTTCGCGTCGTCGTAGCCGGGGTTGCTCCACCCGGGGATCTCCATGCGGGCGTCGTAATCCTCTCCCATCAACATGTCGCTGGATCGGATCGGTCCTTCACCGGCACGCCATTGCCGATCGGAGGTAATCAGGGTCATCGATGCGTCGGGATGACGAACCTCAAGCTGCAGGAACAGCCGGGGTCGATCCCCGTAGATTTGCCGCGGGTCGGAGTGAATATGCCCGCAATACCAGCCGTCGCCGAGGATGGCCCCGAGGCAGTTGCGGCCCTGCCGGAGTTGCAAAGATACGTCGAAGGTGTGGTAGGGCACGCGCTTACGGTATTCGGTCCGCCCCGGCGCCAGCCGGTAGTCTCCCACGCGCTGCCCGTTCAGCTCGCATTCATAGGTTCCCAGCGCGGTCACATAGAGGCGCGCCCCCGCGACCGGCTTTTCAATCACAAACTCCCGCCGAAGGTAGGGGCAGGGGGGAATCGTATAAGGCCCGCCGACGATGGGTGAGCCAATCCACATTGCCTGCCATTCATTTCGGGCCAGCAGGCCCATTTCCCACCAGGCGATATCACTCCAGTCGGAGGCGGCGCCTTCGCGGTCAAATGTGCGGACCTTCCAGAACACCCGCTGGCGGGAGCGCAGCTCGGGTCCGCCGTATTCCACATGGATCGATTGATCGGACAAGACCCTGCCGCTGTCCCACAGGTCGGCGTGGTCGCGGTGGAGCGCTTCGGGAGTCGATGCAGCAAGAATCTGATATGCCCCCTGCACAGCCCCCCGGCGGGGATCGTTAACGACCCAGGAAAGCCGCGGCCGTGGGGGGTCAATTCCGAGAGGGTTCGAGAAATACTCGCAGCGGAGTCGCGACGGGGCAGAAAGCGTTTGCATGGCTCGATCATGTGCGTTAAGCCGGGCGGAGGGCAAGGGCGGCAGAGCACCGCTTGGAATTCTATAAGAATCCGACCGATCGGCTGGCCGCGACCGTCCCGATGCAGACGCGAGAGGCCCGGCTGGCGTTACCCCTGATTCGCCAGAAGCAACGTGACCGACACCGATCCGCCGTGCTATGCTCGGAAGTCCTATGAGCTCATACCGCAGAAGTTCGATTTGGCTTGGAGTGCTGCTGCTTCTCATCGGACCGATCCATGGGTGGGCGGCGGAGCCTGCGCGCATTCGCGCCTTTCCCGGTGCGGTCGGACCGGGGAGCTTCGCCACCGGTGGACGGGGCGGTGACGTGTATCACGTGACCAGCCTGGAGGACGATGCGGACACTCCCGGAACCCTTCGACATGGATTGAAAACGGTTCCGCCGCAGGGCCGCACGATTGTTTTCGACATTGCCGGTGTGATCCGTCTGCAGCCCCCCGGGCGCGCCGGATGGCTGGTTTCAGATGCGAGCAACGTGACGATCGCCGGGCAGACCGCGCCGTATCCGGGCATTACCATCGTCGGCCAGACGACCAAGCTTACCGGCCGAAACGTGATTCTGCGGCATCTGAAGTTCCGGCCGGGGCCTGATCAGCTTCGCCCGCGTCAGGCGACGAATGACGGGATCAGCAGTTACCTGAAAGACTCCATCATTGACCACTGCTCAGTGAGCTGGGCAGATGATGAGGCGATCAGCGTGACGGATGATGCCAACAATACGACGGTGCAGTATTGCATCCTCGCCGAAGGACTGAACTACAAAGGGCACAGTTTCGGCTGCCTGATTTCCAGCGATCATGACGACGCGCGAGTGAGCTACCATCACAATCTGCTGGCCCACAACCGGTCGCGGCTCCCCCGGCTCGGAAGCGAAAAGGGCACCGGGGTCATCCTGGACTTCAGCAACAACGTGATCTACGACTGGTCCGGACGTGCCGGATATTCGGCGAATGATGTCGATACGCGCCAGCCCCAGCCGAGCCGAACCAACTTTCTCGGCAATTATTACATCGCAGGACCTTCAAACCGCCCGGGCGACGTCGCGTTCCACGGCGCCAACCCCCAGACCCGCATCTTCCAGCGCGGCAACCTGCTGGATCTGAACAACAACGGGCGCTTCGACGGCGTGGATGCGGGCTGGGACATGTTCCATGGGTCATTTTCACGGGCGGAAAGCCCCTTTGATGTCGAGTCCGGGGAGCTCTCAACGGCCGAAGAAGCTCTGGAAGACGTTCTGCAACACGCCGGCGCGTTCTGGTGGCAGCGTGATCCGGTAGACGCCCGGATTGTGCAACAGGTCCGCCGGCAGGAGGGGCGGATCATCAATGACGTGTCTGACGTCGGTGGGTGGCCGGTGTTCGAGCCGGTGCGTCGCGAGGCCGGCTTTGACACGGATGCCGATGGAATGCCCGATGCCTGGGAGCGGGCCCATGGTTGCGACCCTGCCTTGCCCGATCACAACGGCGATCGTGATGGCGACGGTTATACCAATCTGGAAAACTATCTGAGCGAGTTGGCCCGCGATCGCCGGCCTTGACTC
>JAVQWE010000375.1:0-3394 GCA_033579175.1 Phycisphaerales bacterium
GCACCGGTCCTTTCCCCCCCCCACCGCCCCCCACCCGGACCGACGATCACCTATAAAGTCGTCCGAACCCGTCGTGCCGATGACCACATCCAGCTGCCCCGCCCGGCCGAGATCGTTACCCCGGCTGAACGGGAAGCACTGGACGGGGAAGAGGCAGAACCATCGGAACCGGCGTTATCGATGGGAGACTGGCGCCGCGGGCGACGCGCTGCGACAAATCGCCGCACCCCTCCGGGTGGGTAGTTCACTCCCGCCGCGACAGGCTCAGACCCCGTCGAATGGCCTTCAGCGACCGAGGAAAGGCAGTTCCACCACGGTCGCCGTGCGCAATTGTCCCTCGGCGGGCACAGTCCAGGTCGCGCCGATGGCAAAATGAGGTTTTTTCACAAAAGCCAGGCCGATGGCGGCGTTGCCCATGACCGGAGAGATGGTGCTGGAGGTAACCATGCCAATGTGGTTGCCCGAAGCATCGTGAATGGTGGCGCCGGCCAGGGGCAGCGCGTCGTCTGACATCCGAAACCCCGCGATCTGGCGGGCGCAGGCCTGTCGGGCATGCATCCGTGCGACGATCTCCTGCCCGATGTAGCACTTGGTGAGATCGACCGCGCGTGGGAATAATCTCCCGGTCTCGGCCGGCAGGATTCCCGGCGCGGAATCATCGGCTTCGTCCCGGTGCTTCTGCAGCGGAGATGCGGTGGCCACCGGCACGCCACCAAAGTCGATGCCGAACAGCGCGGTCCCCGCCTCGATGCGACAGGCATTGAATGCGGCCCACCCCACCGGGCGAATCCGCCGCCGACCCGGCTCGTCGCCGCGCTCGGACATTGCCAGAAGAGCATTCCAGACCGTTTCTGCGTCTGCCGATGGCAGGATCAACTGAAACCCGTCCGTTCCCGTGGGGGCATCACGGAAGGCCACACAGCCGACCCCGCCCACGTTCAGACGGAATGCCGCCTGTCCTTCTCCAAACTGTCCCGCATGCTCTGCCGCCCCTTGCAGCACTTGTGCGGCCTGCGGCCCATAGAGGCCGATGCCGTGCATCGTTCCGAGAAGGGATTCGATCGTCACCCTCTCGGTGAACAGATACTGTTCCATGAGTGCCTTGAGGTCTTTCACGAGGCGGGCGTCGCAATCGATGAGGGTTTCGTCTCCCAGCTCGATCACGTTCATGTCCGCGACGATCCGACCCTTCAGATTCAGCAGAAACGCGTAGACCCACGAGCCGGCGGGCATCGGCCGGCGTGTTTCTTTGTCCCAGGTTCGGTTGCTGATCAGGCCGTTGAGGAACTGGTGTCGATCGGGTCCCGTCAGTCGCAGGACACCTCGGAACGGCAAGTCCATGATGCCACAGGACTTGTGAATGGCGGCGTACTCAGCCTGGGGTTGACCGAACGTGCTGACGATCTCCAGATCGCCATAACGCTGCATTTCGGCCTCATTACGCAGGTGCAGGGACAGCAGGGGGTTGAGAATCTGGGCGGAGTTTTCCATCGATTCTCAGCATTTTAACGTCAAGTTGTCAGAGAATCTGTTGAAAGCAGCGGGTTCGATGGAGACCGGATGCCGACCGGCCGTATAATCGAATCCGGCTGGTAGGAGACCGGCCGGGATGGGGAGTTCGTGCTGCTCCTGCCCATTTGCACCTGATGGAGTGTGCCAATGAGCCAGAAGAATCGCCCTGCGGATGACTCAGAAGCGCCTTTGATCTCAAAGGACATCACGCCGGTCCTCGCCGGCTGGGATTACGAGCCGGGAACGATCAATGTCCGCAAGATCCGTGGCAACGACGGTGTGCCACGGCTGCAGATGCGCCTGGATCTGGGTCTGCTGCAGATGGAAATGACCGGGCGTCCGGATGGGCAGCGTCCGCACGGTTGCGAGTCGCTGCTGGACTACTTTTCCGGGCAACTGGAGGAATATAAGCTCAGAAACGGCACCGAGCTGGGGTTCCATCTGACGGGTCAACAATGCCAGCAACTGCGCGAAGAGGCGCAGATGTACTATTACCGGTATCTGAGCCTGTATGTGCTGGAGGACTTTCCCGGCGTGGTGCGGGATACGGAACGCAACCTTCGCGTGCTGGATCTGTGCAGCCGATATGCGGTGGATGAGCAGGATCGGCTTGTGCTCGAGCAATACCGCCCGTACATCCTCATGATGAATGCTCGCGCTTCGGCCTCGATTTTCTACCGGGAAAACCGCTTTAAAGAAGCCCTGGCGCTGGTGGAAGAAGCCCTGGCCCAAATCAGGCAGTTCTTCAGCAAATACGGCCAAGCCGATGCCTACAGCTACAGCAGCGAAGTGAAGGTGTTGAAGCGCTTTGCCCGGCAGATCCGCAAAAAGCTGCCGGTAGATCCGGTAGTGAAGCTCCGGTCGCAATTGGATCGCGCGGTACGCGCTGAGCAGTACGAAGAGGCCGCCCGCCTGCGCGATGAAATCAAACGAAAAACCGAGCAACGGGCCTGATTTACCCACTGATGCAATCGGCCCCGCAGCAGCCGGCCGGAAGCCCGAGGCCGCGTCCGGGTGATTTCGTCTCAACGGGCATCTGAGGTAATCTGGGTAATTATTCTCCCCGGGAGAACCTATGCGCGCGATCGTTACGGGACAAGTGGGGGTCGATAAGGGACCATATCTTGAGTCTGTCCGGGAACTTGCGCGCCGAAATGGAATCGACCTGCACGTCTGCCATATTGGCAGGATGATGTATGCCGAAGCCCCGGATGTGCCCCCGGGACGGATCCTCAATCTTCCCATCTCACGGTTAAACACATTGCGGCGGGCGGTGTTCAAGGAAGTGCTCAAGGCCGCTGAACAGCACGAACACGTCGTAGTCAACACTCACGCAACCTTCCGTTGGCGCCACGGGCTGTTCCCAGCGTTCGACTACGATCAGCTGAAGGCTTTCAACGCCGAAACTTACATCACGTTGATGGACAACGCCGAAAGTGTCCATCAGCGACTGATGCGCGATCACGAGATCGATCACACCCTCAAAGACATCATGGTCTGGCGGGAAGAGGAAATGCTGGCCACCGAAATCCTGGCCAATATTCTCCGCGGCCACGGGCATTTCTTCCTGATCTCCCGCGGTCGCACCAGGGAGACGACAGAGACCGTCTTCCGGCTGCTGTTCCGGCGGCATGAGATGAAAAAAGTCTATCTCAGCTTCCCGATGAGCCACGTGATGGACCTGCCCGACACTCTGGCCGAAATCGACCGGTTCAAGGCCGACATCAACGAGCATTTCATCTGCTTTGATCCGGCGGATGTGGATGAATTCCTGCTCCACACCACCGCCGACCGTGCCGCTCAGGAAGGCAAGGAAACCATCGAGGTTCTCGCCGCCGAGGGCATGACCACCCTCAAGACCTCCGAAGTCCTGCAGATCAGC
>JAVQWE010000376.1:0-3383 GCA_033579175.1 Phycisphaerales bacterium
TGGGCGGGCCTGGGGACGGCGATTCTGGCGGCCGGCGTGGTGGGGGTTCTGCGCCGCCCGAGCGCCTTGGCCGCTGCGGTGGCGATCGATGAAAAACTCAGACTCAAGGAAAAGTTCTCCACGGCCCTCTCGATGCGCTCTGCCAAAGACGATCCGTTTGTCGCCGCCGCCATTTCCGACGCCGAACGGACGGCGCAGCAGGTCAGTGGCAGCCTCCGCCGACACTTTCCCTTGCGTTTTCCGGGCATCGGCTATGCGACGATCAGCTCCGTGGGGCTTGCGATTGCCGCGTTCCTCTTCCTGCCGGCGATGGACCTGGTTGGCGTGGAAGCCCGGCGCGTCGCACGCCAGCGGCAGGAAGCTCAGATCCGTCAGGCTGAGGCGCAGGTAAAACGGGCGTTGGCGACGGTGGAATCGGCAGCGGCCTCGGGACAGGACCTGCACGCCATTCAGCAGGCTCGCCATGAGCTGCAGACCCTGCTTCGGCAGCCGATCCGCGACCCCGGCGCCGCCCACCGCACCGCGCTCAAGGCCCTTCAGGACGTGGAAGAGGCAATCCGTGAAAAAATTCAGAAGCAGGCGCAATTCGCCCAGAGCCGCAGTCCTGCGAAACTGCTGCGGAATCTGACGCCCGATCCGACCGGACAAGGTCCTGTCGCCGATGCCCACAAAGCCCTGGCCGGCGGTGACTATGCCACGGCTGCCGAGCACCTTCGAAGGCTCGTGGAGAACTTCAGCGCGCTCGATCCGCAGCAGCAGCAGTCCGCCATCCAGCAGATGCAGCGGATGGCGCAACAGCTTCAGCAGGGGATACAGAATCCCGACCCGCATCGGCAATTGCTCAACACGCTGCAGCAGCTTGGAGCCAGTCAAGAGCAGGCACTTCAGATGGCTCAAGCCATGCAGCGAGTGGCGCAAGGGGATGCTCAGTCTCAAAAGCAGTTGCAGCAGCAGGTCCAGGAACTGATGCAGCAGCTGAATAACGGCCAGGGACCTTCGCAGCAGCAACAGCAGCAGATTCAAGGGATGCTGGAGCAGATGCAGGCTCAGCTCGGAAATCAGCAGACCCGGCAGCAGGTGGCTGAGGCGTTCCAGCAGATGGCTCAGGCGATGCAGCAGTCCCGGCAGGCAATGCAGCAGCAGGGGCAGCATTCAACGCCGCAGACCGCTTCGCAGCAGTCCCAGAATCATTTGCAGCAGGCGATGGCCCATCTGCAGCAGCAACTGCAACAGATGGAAGCCGCCGCCATGGACGCCCGGCAACTGTCTGCCCTTCAGCAGGCCATGCAGGAAGCGATTGCCGAAGCCGCCGGAAATTGCCCCGGCGGCGACGCGGACGACCAGCACGCCAGTGCCCTGCGCGGTCGGGGCGAGAGCGCCGCTCCACAGGACGCCGCAGACCCCGCAGGACGGGAAACGGGGACGGGAGGTGCGGGCATCGGTGCCGGGGAGCGGGCGGGGAAGCAACCGACACCGTTCGCGATGAAACCGGAGGTTTCTTCCAGCCAGAATCAGGAAAACGGTCGGATTCTGGCTTCCATGCTCGTGAAGGACAACAAGCCGCTGAAGGGAAACGCCAGCGCCGAACTGCGCCAGATCGCCGCCGCCGCCGAGCAGGAGTCGGCCGAGGAGGTAGACACCGAGCGCATCAGTCGCGCAGCGCAGCGGATCGTACGGGAATACTTCGCCACCCTCAGTGCCGAACCATCTTCCCCCCAGCAACCGCAAAAACCGTGAGCACAACGAGGGGCGCAACCCAATGACATCAGCGAATCGCGCGTCGATCAGGTTGATGATACGGGCATTGAAAGGCCTCCGGCTCGCCCGGTCGGCGCGGGTGTGTCCGGCCGGTGGGGGGCGTTGGCCGAGGTATCTGGCCCTGCTGGCACTTCTGTGCGGAGCCGTGCTCTCCTGCGACCGCGCGCCCTCTGGCGGGGAATTGGTTCTCTATACGAGTATCGACGAGCCGGTTGCGCGCCCGATCATTCAGGAGTATGAGCGAAACAGCGGTGTCAAAGTCGTCCTGGTTACGGACACCGAAGCCAGCAAATCGATCGGACTTGCCGAGAGACTGCGGGCCGAAAAAGACCGCCCCCGCTGCGATGTCTGGTGGGGAAACGAACCGTTCCACACGATCCGGCTTGCCGAAGAGGGGCTGTTTGCGCCATTCGATTCGCCCTCGGCGGGGGATGTCCTGCCGTTGTATCGTGACCGGCACCAACGATGGGTCGGCAATGGGCTGCGGGCGCGCGTGATCATCTGCAGCTCGCATGATTCCAACAGCCTCAACCGGCTGGACGAGCTGCCCGCTTTCGCCGGCCAGTCGGCCATGGCCCGACCGACTGCCGGCACAACCGCAGGCCACGTCGCAGCGTTATACGAAGTGTGGGGCACGGAGCGTGCCGATGCCTTCTTTCGAGCGCTGCGCGAAGGCGGAATCACCCTGCTCGGGGGGAATGGTCCGGTCGCCGAGGCCGTCGCTGGGGGGCGGTTCCGTTTCGGGTTGACTGACAACGACGATGTCGCGCACGTGGCTCGACACAACAACTCAATCACCTTCCGGATCCCACCGGTAGATTCAACGATCGACGGCACGCTGATGATTCCGACTACGGTCGCACTTGTCGCCAAGCCGACCGAAAACCCCCATGCCAGATCGCTGGTGGATTATCTGCTCAGCAGCGATGTCGAACGAAAGCTGATCGAGGCTCGTTTTGCCGGATGGAGCGTGCGCGGGGGAGATACGCAGCCGCCGGCGATGCAGATCGATTACGTGCAAGTCGCCCGGAGGCTTCCGGAGGCCATCCGCCGGGCCACGGCGATCCTCGACGCCCGGGCGCCCTGATCGTTCGTAGCTGGTGCGAATTCGTGTGATGAAGCATCGCCAGCGGGGCCGTCGGCCGGGCCTTGCCGTCTGGCCGTCCCAGACAAACCCGGCCGCTGCAGGGTTCGCACCGATCGACGATTGGGTCCGGGTAGCGAGGCGGAAATCCGCCGAAACGGCCTTCAGGCTCGAGCGCCGCGTTGCACTCAGACTTCAACCACATCGCGTTCCTGCGACCTTCTCGTCTTCGCATGCTCCGCCTGCTGAATTGCCCGCCGCTTCATGCGGGCTACGATGATTGGCTTGACGTAAAAGGCGTAGAGCAGCCCTGCGCCGATGAGGACTGATCCGAGGGTCATCGTGAACACCCCCGGCCGATTGCCAACGCCCAGCACGGTCCATTGCTGCCCCCCAGGGTCCCATTGCGCCTGAAACAGCAGCCAGGACTCGGCCGGCAGGAACCAGGCTGCCTTCCGCTTGATGTACACGGGGTGATTCATGTGGGCGACATCCGTGAATTCTTCGCCCGTCTCAAAGCTGGTGATGCGCAGCGTGGAGC
>JAVQWE010000377.1:0-3377 GCA_033579175.1 Phycisphaerales bacterium
CTTCAAACTGAATTTCCGGAATCGGCCGTAAGCCCGCCTGCGCAAGACCGATCGACGTGCCGATGATCCCCGATTCCGACAGGGGAGAATCGACCACGCGGTGTTCCCCGAACCGCTTCTGCAGACCGTCGGTCACGCGGAAGACGCCCCCGTTCTTGCCGACGTCCTCTCCGAGAATGATGATCCGGTCGTCCTTTTCCATCTCCTGCCGCAAGGCCAGGTTGATGGCTTCTACGAGATTGAGTTTGGCCATGGGACTTGCCAGGGTTGCAGCTTCGCCGCCGCGGGGGCAAGCAACGCCCCTGTCGACGGCCCGGCTTCAGCCCTCTCCTACTGCGTGACTTCCTGCGGTTTTGCCTGTAGTCCGATTTCTTCCGGGTGCTGTCCGATCGAATGTGTGCAACGGGTGTCGCGCTGCCGGATCAGATCCGCAGGCAGCTCTTCAAAGGTGTAATTGAAAATGTCGTCGAACTCCGGTGGGGGGATCTTCTCGGCCTGCTCGATCACGTCCGCCACGGTCGCCCGGGCGCGCTGCCAGGCGGCCTTTTCCAGCTCTTCGTTCCATAACCCCTTGCGCTCCAGATACTTGCGCGTGCGGAGGAGGGGGTCCAGCGCCTTGGCTTTCGCCAGCTCATCCGGGGGACAATACCGGCGCGCATCGTCGGCGGTGGTGTGATCGGCAATCCGGTAGGTGACGGATTCCACGAAGGTCGGGCCGTTCCCGCGGCGGGCATTCTCGATGGCGTCGCGATGGGCCTTATAGACCGCGAAGATGTCGTTGCCGTCGCAGCGGATTCCGGGCATGCCATATGCCAGGGCCTTCTGGGCGAAGGTTGCGCTGCCGGTCTGCTTGCTCACCGGCACGCTGATCGCCCAAGCATTGTTGATGCAGGAGAAGACGATCGGCACCTTCAGCACGCCGGCCCAGTTGAGCGCCTCATGCATGTCACCGGTGGAGGTGGCCCCATCCCCGAAAAACGCCAGCACGACGCGGTCTTCCCCGCGGTATTTGAATGCCCAGGCGTGACCCACTGCATGCAACCCTTGCGTTCCGATGGCGATGGTCAGGGGACTCATGCTCAGGTTGCGGGGAAAGGCGTTTCCACGTTCGTCGCCGCCCCAGAACAGCAGGATGTAATGCATCGGAAGCCCGTGCAGGAAGCTCGCCGGGTTTTCGCGATAGTAGGGAACCAGATAATCATGCCCTTTGCGCATGGCCCGCGCCGCCCCCAGAGCCACCGCTTCATGCCCCTTGCACTGCGGGAAGGTGCCCAGTCGCCCGGAGCGTTGCAGCCGAAACGCCGACTCGTCGAACTCGCGGTTGAGGATCATCTGTTCATACAGGAACTTGATGTCCGCATCGCTGAGCGTGTCGCGCGCAAGCGATTCATCCAGATTGCCCTCTGGGTCGAGAATCTGCAGGTGGGGAATCTCACCCTTGAAAGCCGTGCTTACCGGCATGGGAGCCTCCTGTTGCTGTCGGCGATCGTCGCGACGGGTCGCGCCGGTCGGATCGTCATCGCCCGTCGGCGACGGCGGCGGGTTCGTCCGCGGTGGAGGAGAACTCGCCGTTTCCATGCCCGGCGGCGCGTCCGACGCCGGGGAACTGCTTGATGCCGCTCTGCTTGCTGACTCGACCGGTCCCCCGAGCCACGGGAGACCACTCGGGAATCGCAAACTCGCTGTTCGGCAGTGTCGCCGAATATTTCAGTGCCGCCTCCGCCGCCGCAAGCATCGAGGCGTCGTGGTTTTCCTCCAGCGAGCGCAGCGCCTGGGAGATTTCAAGCTCAGCCATTTCCATGAAATGCTCGGCGGCCCGACGGTCGCGCTGGCCCTTTTCTCCGGTCAGTTGGCCCCGTCGAAGCTGACGATCCAGCTTGCTGAGCGTCGCCGACCAGGCATGCAGCCAGATTGCCGCGTCGGCCAGCCGCGCCTGCACACACTGGCGGGTGATAATCTTCTCTTCCCAGCGGCGTGACGCAACTTTGAACGCATGGCTCAGATCGCGCACCCGATGTGCCAGTCCCCGGGCATAGCGGTAGAGGCTGTGATCCACCGGCGGGGGTGCCGGCGGGCGCGGCTTGAAGCCCAGGAAGATTTCCGCCGCCAGGGGAATGGCCGCCCGCAGCACCTCAGGACGGAACAGGTTGGCGCGGATGCGGGCGAGGTTTTCCCCGAAGCGCTGCTCGTAATCCCAGCCCACCCGTTCCTTGATGCCGATCATTTTCTCAGCAAGCTGCTTGCCGCCATACGCGAAGACAAAGCTCTGCATCACCTCATTAGCGCCTTCCACGATCAGGTTGATGCGGCTGTCACGGAAGATGCGCTCGATTTCATTTTCGGTCATGTAGCCTTCGCCCCCCATGATCTGCATGGCGTCGTTCACCACTCGCCAGCCCATTTCCGAACAGAACACCTTGCAGATGGCGGTTTCCAGCATGATGTCGTCGTCGTGGCGGTCGAGCATGCCCGTGGTGAGGTAGAGCACGGCATCCATGGCATACTCATAGGCGGCCATGCGCGCGATCCGGGCGCGAACCAGTTCAAAATCCGCCAGCGGCCGACCGAACTGATAACGGGTCTGTGCCCATTTGATGGCCTGATCCATGGCCCGTCGTCCCCCCCCGAGCATGCCGGCCGACAGAGTACACCGGCCGTAATTCAGGCAGGACAGAGCGACATTCAACCCCTTGCCTTCGATGTGCAACAGGTGCGACCGGGGCACCCGCACGTTGTTGAAGCGGATCCGCGCCTGCCAGGTGCCCCGGATCCCGCACTTGCTGCGGTTTTTCTGATAGATTTCCACCCCTTCCATGTCGGGGGTGCACACCAGCGCGGAGATTTTGCCCTTTCCGTCGGCCGTCTTCTCCCGGGCCATGACGGTGAAAAGCCCCGAGAGTGCCCCGCTGGTGGCCCACTTCTTTTCCCCGTTGATTATATAATATTGCCCATCCTCCGATTTCGTGAAGGTGGTCTCCTGCCCCCCGGCGTCGCAGCCGACGTTCGGTTCGCTCAGACAGAAGGCACTGAGCCATTCCCTGGCCAGATGCGGCAGCCAGCGGGATTTCTGTTCCTCCGTCCCGAAGAGCATGATCGCCTTGCAACCGATCGACTGATGCGCGCTGACCAGCACCGCCGTTGAACCACAGGTCTGCCCGATCCGCTCCAGAACGCGGTTGTAGCTGGTGATCCCCAACCCTAGCCCCCCGTATTCCCGCGGGATCGTCATCCCCAGCACCCCCAGGCTGAAGAGCCGATCGATCACCCACCGGGGGATTTCCTGGTTCTGATCGATTTCGATCGCGGGGTGCTCTGTCCGCAAGTAATGATCCAGCCGTTCCAGAAGCTGGTCGCAGCGTTCCTTTTCTTCCGCAGGG
>JAVQWE010000378.1:0-3372 GCA_033579175.1 Phycisphaerales bacterium
CCTCTGTCACGTGGATTACTGCGAAAGCTACCGCCCGACGGCCCGCCGCGGCACTCCACCGGATACCAGCAGCGGGCATATCGGATTTCGTTGCGTCAAAGACGCACCCTGACCCCAGGCGAGGCTCGCTGAGGGAGCACCGGCCCACTCCGGCCTTCCGACACGGCGAATGATGATTCTTCTCCCCCGATGCGTCACCCCTCGGCAAGCTCGTCGGGGCCACCAATCGAATGGCCTGTCCGCGACCGAGCACACGACTGCCGATCCCACGTGATCGCGCGGCGGAGCTCCTCTATCGAATCTCCACTTCACGGCCCTTTTCGGCCGAGGCGTACACGCCATCGAGCATTTTCTGAACCAGCAGGCCGTGTTCTCCGGGCGCGAGGTTTGGTTTGCCGTCGCGGATCACTTCAACGAAATGTCGGGTCTTGCGCTCCCAGATCGCATCCCACCCGCCTTGCGGCAGGTAACCGGGAGTCATGTTGAACATGTAACCGTGATGGTCCGTGAAGATCACTGCCGGATCCCACGTCGCACCGCCCTTCTCCCCCATGACCGCGAAATTCCACACGTCCTTTTCGATATGCGCCACGAAGCTGGCTTCGATGGTGAGCATGGTTCCGGTTTCGAAGCGGATCATTCCCACGGCCAGATCCTCCACCGTGTAGGTGGTGTGATCCCATCCGGGCCAGGGAATCACCGTGTCCGTCGGTTTGTTGCCGTAATAGGTCCAACAGTTTCCGGTGGCACTGATCGGCCGAGGCGAGCCGATGGCGTAATGGGCCATTTCCATTACGTGCACGCCGATGTCGATCATCGGCCCGCCGCCCTGAAGGTCTTTTCTCCCGAACACGCCCCAGTTGGGAATTCCCCTGCGCCGCAGTGCCTGACACCGGACATAAAGAATCCTTCCAAAGCTGCCATCGGCGATCTGCCTGCGAATCAGCTCGGTTCGAGGATCAAACCGGAACTGAAACCCCACGATCAGGTGCTTCTTCTGCTGCCTGGCAAGATCGATCATGAGCTGACACTCGGCGGCGTTCATGGCCATGGGCTTTTCCACCAGCACATGGCAGCCGGCTTCCAGAGCCAAGCGGGTGTTGGGAAGGTGCGCGCTGTTGGGACTGCACACGCACACGGCGTCGAGCTTCGTTTCTTTCAGCATCTGCGCCGGATCGGTGAAGGTGCGTGCGGTTGAATGAGCCTCCGCGAACTTATTCAGGCTCGCGGGGCTGGGGTCAGCGGCGGCGGTGAGTTCGATGCCCTCAATCCTGGAGAGATACTTCGCATGAGTCAGGGCAATTGCCCCTGCGCCGATGAATCCAATTCGCAATTCTCGCGACACAGAATCTCCTCTGAAACACCTGATGGGCGGGGAATGATACGGACGCCTGAGGCGGGCACAACGGTATCCGCCGCAGAGGCGCCCCAGCCCCGGGGAGAGAATGCGAGTCCGAACGCCGCCGACCCCCAATCGGGCGGGTAAACCGGCCCCCTCCGGGCTGCCGATTCACCCCCTTGCCCCGATGCCCCGACGCCGAGAATGTTAAAATGGGTAATTTTCCGCCTCGCCAGTCGCGGAAGCAGGAATTTCCACAGGATTTTGCTTTACACGACGAACGGCTGGACGTATAAGGATTCTTGCATTTCGTATCGGGGCGCGCACGGCATGTCGGCCCCGGGGTGTGGGTGCCACGGTCACCTCTGAACGTCCTCGCAAAGAGGAGAGGAGAGTCATATGGGCGAGAATACACTTTCGGCGAAGCTGAACCGGCATTTCGCTGCGATGGGGGCTGCGGCAGCGGCCGTGGCGGGCATCGGGATGGTGCAGCAGACCGAGGCCGCAATCGTCTCCAGCGGTCCGGTGAACATCAACATCCCTTCCACGACAGCGGGTGTATATCTGAACGTGGTAACGGGCGTCTTCTCAACGAATCCCGCCAGCGCGCCCGGTTGGGATGTGAACCCGTGGAGCTCCACAACTCTCAACTTCTTCAGTCCCAGCGCTCCGACCGGTGGTGTGTATGTTCGGCTGAATCCGGCGGCTACTGGGGTATCGAACCTGCCGTTTGGTACGATCATTGGCCCGGCAAGCAATTACACCACCGGCGGTCCGAATACCACGGATTCACCCTTCGTGCTCAACAGCTCGAATAACCTCGTGGGATTCCGCTTCCAGAATGAGAACAACGCCAATCAGATTCACTATGGCTGGATGCGGATTTCGCTCAGTAGCACCTTGGCGGCTCAACCACGTGCCATCGTCGAGTACGCCTACGAAGATCAGGCCGGTGTGCCGATCGGCGCGGGTGTGCCCGAGCCGGCCTCCCTCGGCTTGTTGGCTCTGGGCGCCATGGGCCTGATGGCTCGTCGCCGTTGATTTGCCCTGTGACCGGGCAGAAGATGGTTTGTGGCAGGAATTGCAGCAACCCGCGCCGCCTTGCAGAGCCGGCGCGGGTTGTTTTCGTTTTCCCCTCCCGGTAAACCACCCCCACCATGACCGCGGCACCCGCCACCCCACCGCGGCGCTTGCTCGTCATCGGGTGGGACGCCGCCGACTGGAAAATCATCCATCCGCTGGTTGATGCCGGTCTGATGCCCACCTTGGCAAGCTTGATTGAGCAGGGTTGCATCGCCAATCTCGCCACGCTGCGTCCCTGCCTTTCCCCGATGCTCTGGACCTCCATCGCCACAGGAAAACGGGCTGATAAGCATGGAGTTCTGGGCTTTCTCGAGCCGCTGCCCGACGCATCCGGGGTTCGGCTGGTGGGCAGTACCACTCGCAAGACCAAGGCGTTCTGGAACATCACCACTCAGGCCGGGCTGAAGACCCATGTGATCGGATGGTATGCCTCACATCCGGCCGAGCCGATCAACGGGGTGTTTGTTTCCGATCAGTTTCTGGATCCGGCCATGGACGTGTCGCGCCCGGTGCCCGAGGGGGCCATTCATCCCGAGTCGCTGCGCGACCCTCTCTCGCAGTATCGCCTGAAGCTCGCTGAAATCGGTGCCGGAGACATCCTGCCGTTCATTCCCCAGCTCTCGCAGATCGATCTGGCTCGCGATCCGCGACCCGCAAAGCTCGCCGCGGCGCTGGCGGCGTGTGCGTCCATCCACGCCGTGGCCACCGATGTCCTTGCCAAGCACCCCTGGGATATCGCGGCGGTGTACTATGATGCCCTCGACCGGGTCGGGCATGAGTTCATGCCCTACCACCCCCCACGGCTGCCGCATATCCCCGAGGCGGATTTCGAGCGGTATCAGCACGTGATTCGCGGGATGTACCGCTTCCATGACATGATGCTTGAAACCCTGCTCCGGCTGGCCGGGGAAGAAACTACGATCGTGCTGCTGTCCGATCACGGCTTCCAT
>JAVQWE010000379.1:0-3365 GCA_033579175.1 Phycisphaerales bacterium
GGCGCCGCGGGCGGTCAGACGTCGGATCGGCTCGAAAATCGGGGGGTGATAGGCAATGATGCAGTCGCACCCGGCCTCGCGAGCCTCCTCAGCCACGGAGGGGGTATAGTCGATCGTCAGCATCACCCGCGAGACCGCCTGCCGGGGATCGCCCACGATCAGCCCGACATTGTCCCATGGTTCCGCCAGATGCGGCGGTGCGATCCGCTCAATCGCCAAAATCAGTTCCTGAACGGTCATGGTTTGCTCCTCGCTTTGCATCAGCCCGTGCCACAACGAAGCCACGACAGCAGGCTTTACGGGGTGGCCAGCGAATCCTCGGGCCGGTTTGTTCCTGGATCGGTGGTCAGGCCTGGTACCACTGGCCGGGGACAGGACCGGTCAACTTCCGGGCAAATCCGCGCCGAGGGCGTGACACATCCCACGGGCCTTTACCAGCGTTTCCTGATATTCACTTTCCGGGGTGCTGTCGGCAACAATCCCCCCTCCCACGGGCACGTAGACGCTGCCCGCCAGCATCGTCATCGTGCGAATCGCGACGTTGAATTGCATGGAGCCGTCGGCGGCGAGGTATCCGATCGCCCCGCAATAAGCTCCGCGGGGAACCGGTTCAAGCTCCTGAATGATCTGCATGGCGCGTATCTTCGGGCAGCCCGTTACGCTTCCGCAGGGGAAGATCGCCTGAAGGATTTCCAGGAACCCGACGTTCTTCCGCAACACTCCTTCAATCGTTGCCACGCCGTGGAGAACGGTCGCATGCTCCTCGATCACACGTGGTTGAGAGACCACTACGCTGCCAGTTTCGCAGATTCTTCCCAGATCGTTGCGCACCAGATCCACGATCATGGCCAGTTCGGCCCTGTCTTTCTCGCTCTCCAGCAGAGATCGCCGCATTCCCGGAGCGTTGACGCGCGTACCCTTGATGGGTCGGCTGGTGATGCGCCGGGTGCCGTCGTTTAACGGCTCAACTCGAAAGAACAGCTCTGGAGAACTGCTGAGGATCTGAAAAGAGCCGAAATCGAGCAACGCTCCGAACTCGCACGGCGAGCTTTGCATCAACCGGGCGTAGACGTGGACCGGTTCGGCAGTCGTCGCATAGCGCAGCCGCTGAGAAAGGTTCACCTGATACACGTCGCCGGCCGCGATGTAATCGATGATACGGCGGACGGCCTGCCGATAAGCGGTTGGCGCAAAGGTAGAGCCGCAAGGAACGGAGCAAACCGCGCCGGGCACGGGCAGGGGCGGGGGCAACCCCGGTTCAATCAGCGCGAATGCAAAGAGCGGGAGCGGCACATCGGCTGCAGAAGGTTCGGGCAGCCGTTCGAACAGGCAGGCTGCCTCATAGCCGATGAATCCCACCCAACGCGTTTGGCCGGTCAGTCCGTCGGTCATGGCATCGAGGGCACGGCGGGGGTCGTCCCAACTCTGGCGTACGACGCCACCGTCGCTCAAGGAGGTGGACCGCGTTTGCGCGTCGCAGACCAGTGTCGTGCCCGACTGACCGGCACAGGGCCAATCGCGGTTCCGATTGCTGTCCAGACGGATCGTTGCAACGGGTCGCAAGCCTGCATCATGCGACAACCGACCGTGGGCGACAACTCCCGGCGGCAGATTACCGAACGATCTCAGCCTGAAGCATGGCGCGCGCCGCGGATGCCTGATCCACCAGCCTCGGTTGGCTGATCGGACGTCGCGCGGGGCTGTCCCAGCGCGAGGGATACCAGCCGTTCCGATCGACAGCGCGGTCACGCACAAACGCGATGGCGCTCAGAGCGATCTGCTGCCAGCGGGGCTCTCCGTCGCGGCGATACAGTTGCAGCAGAGACTCAGCCAGGAGCGCGGCAGCAGGGGACTCCTCGCGGATCGCGCCCGTGTGCGGATCAATCCATTGGCGAACGGCTGCGGAAGCCAGCGCGCGAGCCTGATCGAGCCGCCGAGGGTCGCGGGTGATATCAAAGAATTCGCAATTTGCCAGAATCATCGTTGCCGTGTTCTGGGCGAATCGGGCTGACTCCACGCGTCCTTCGGAGTCGATGCGATCCAGATACAACCCGCTGCGGTCGCGCAAATTCCGGTTGATCCACCGGTCCAGTCGCTCGGCTGCGGCCAGATAGTCCGCGCGGCCGGTGGTCTGATGGAGGCGCAGGCAGGCGACGATCGCCGGAGCGGTCGAGCAGGCGTTGCGGGTGCGGCGTGTCTGCTCGTGCCACCAGATTCCCCCTCCCAGCGGTTCCGCTTCACCGCTGAGGACGAACGCGATCGCCTCTTCCGCCCGGCGAAGGTGCTCCGGATTGCGCGTGAGCCAGTGTGCTTCCAGAAGTGCCAGAGCCATCCACGCGTTGTCGTCGTAATAACGATCCGGTTTCTCCGCGCCGGGTTGCACGGCATATCCTCCCACGCGGTGATGCGCGGTGAAGTATTCGTCCATCGCGAGGATGAACCCCTCCAGCCGAGGCCGCCAGAATGAATCCACCTGTGCGGCGGCGGCCAGCGCCGACAACTGCACTGCCGACGCCCAGCAGGGCGCGATACCGACCGGCTGGCTGGCTTGGAGGGTCTGGGAGTAAAGACCGGATTCCAGTGCGAAAGCAGCGTCAATCCGCAGGAGCAGATCCAGCCCGGCGCGGCGGCATCGCTCGCGTTGCTGCGCTTCGGAGACGCAGCCAATCAGCAGCACCAGCGGCAGCAACCCAAGGACCCTCCCCATGCCCCGGAGAATACCGCAAATGCCGGCTCAGGACACGTCGTCGGCCCGAACGGGCTGACGATTGCTCGTTCGGGCCGAAACATCCCGCTTGGGCAGGCAGGTCTACTTGATGAAAAGCATCTCGCGATAGGTGGGTAGCGGCCAGTATTCGTCGCTCACCAGAGTTTCCAGCCGGTCGCCGGCGGCACGGATGGCCTGCAACTGCGGCAGGATGTTCTCCCGGGCGGCTTTGGCATGATCATAGGGCGTGCCTTCCACGTGGTGTTCGATCGCTTTGCTCAACGCGGCCGTTGCCCGCTGGAAGTCGGCAATGGCGGCGGTGAGGGTTTTCAGAAGCTCAAGCTGCGAGGAATTGTCCACGCCGGCATTCTTGGCCGAGAGCACAGCTTCTGCCACATCCTTCTGATATTTCAGCGAGGCCGGCAGGATGTGCTGGTTCGCCATCAGCAGGGCCGTTCGTGCTTCGATGCTGATGGCTTTCAGGTACGCCTCGGAAAGCACGTTCAGCCGGCTCTGCAATTCCTTCTCGGTGAAGACTTTATATTTTGAGAACAGCTCGACCGTGTCCTTGCGAACGGCCACGGGCAGCACGTCGATGGTGCTCTTAAGGTTGGGAAGTCCCCGGCGCTCGGCTTCCTTATGCCATTCTTCGCTGTAG
>JAVQWE010000380.1:0-3355 GCA_033579175.1 Phycisphaerales bacterium
GCAGGTCGTTGAGCATCCGACGGAACGTATCACCGATCACGGCCGTCGCCTCCTCGGAACGCAAATGCTGCAGTTTCATGGGCGGGCCATAGGCCAGCAGGATCGGCCAGGGCCGGGGAAAGCTCCGATGGGGTCCGAACGCCTCATACGCGCCATCGATGACCGCCGGAATCACCGGCACGCCTGCGCGCTTCACAACCAGCGCAATTCCCGGCTGGATCGGCTGCAATTGGCCATCCCAGGTGCGCGTGCCCTCGGGATAGATGTTGAGCAGATAGCCCTCCTGCACTCTTCGAATCGCCTCCCGCATGGCCGCCACGTCTCCAGCCCCCTGCCTCACCGGAAAGGCATGGAGCGATCGGATCAGCCACGCGAAGGCGCGATTGGAGAACAGTTCGCTCTTGGCCAGGAAGCTCACCGGCCGCGGCAGGCGAACGGCCAGAAGCACCGGATCAAGGTAGCTCTGGTGGTTGGATGCAAGAATCGCGCCCCCGGATCGCGGGACGTGCTCCACACCAAACACCTTCAGATCGAACAGGACCGTCGTGGCGACCCTTGCGGGGATCGACAACAGCTTCCAGATGAGGCTTCGCGAGCCTGGATCATGCCGCCGCGGCGATCGACCGGAGGCGGTTGGTCCGGCAGGAGAGCTCTTCTGGGCCGGTGAGGATGCAGGAATCACGTGCCGCGGGGTGCTGGTGTCTTGTGAACTTGATTATCCGGAAGTGCCCTTCACCTCGCGTACGATCCGTTCGACCACCTGCTGCTCGGACATTGTCGTGGTGTCGATGACTCTGGCGTCGGGAGGGATCGACAGCGGGCCTACTTCGCGCTCCCGGTCGCGCTTGTCGCGAGCCAGGATCTGATTCAGGATTTCCACCGGATCGACAATCTCGCCTCGTGCACGCAGCTGCGCCGTCCGCCGACGGGCACGCTCCTCCGGGCGGGCATCCAGATAAAACTTGAATTCCGCCTGCGGGAAGACGATCGTGCCCTGGTCCCGACCCTCCGAGACCAGATTCGGCCGTTCCCGGCCGATGATGCGCTGCTGACGGACAAGCATTTCCCGGATCGCCGGCACCACCGCAACGTAACTGGCCGCCCGGGTGGCCTCCCCGCTGCGCAACAGATGCGTGACGACTTCTCCATTGAGCAGCACGGCCGGTGGCTGCCGGGACCAGTCGAAGCAGATCCGGCTGTGAAGCGCCACAAACGCCAGTTCCCGCTTATCCTCGAGATTGGCCTGCCGCCGCAGCGCCTCGACGGCGATGGCGCGATACATCGCCCCGGTATCGAGAAAGTCAAAACCAAGTTTCTGCGCCACCTGGAGCGCAACGGACGATTTGCCGGTGCCGGCGGGACCGTCAATGGTGATGATCATTCTCGAGGCGGTGATTTTCGGGTTTTGACGATCCATTGCAAGGCGGCTAAGACCGGCCCACGGTTTGACCGGGTCCGTCGCAGGATGCCTTCCCGCCCCGGGGTTGGGCTCATTTTGCCGCCCAGCGCATCCCGCGGCGCATCAGGGTCAGGCAAGGCTCGGAGGCCACAATGGACGCCTGATGTCCCAGCGAGTTGTAGAACACGCGCCCCGCCCCATAGCGCTTGGTCCACACCACCGGCATGTCAACCGGTCCGTTGGGCACGTGCGGGCCGTCCGCCACGGGAAACCGGGTGGTGGCCAGCACCTGTACGGCTGGATCGACGTGAAGGTAATACTGTTCGGTGCAGACCTCGAAATCGTCGATTCCTTCGGTGATCGGCGACTTCACCGGCCCGATTTTCACGGTATACCTCACGCCGTCATTTCCCGGATGAGCCACCCATTGCCCACCGGTCATGAAATGCCATTCGGTGTTCTCCCGAAAGGCGTCGCACATTCCGCCGTGGCAGCCTGCCAGCCCCACACCCCATTGGCTGACAGCGCGGAAGACCGGCTCCGCCTGCTCCCGTTCGATTCGCCCCATCGTCCAGACCGGCACGATCAGATGGAGCTGGCGAAGATTTGCTTCGTCGCGGAACGCGTCCAGCGAATCCGCCAACTGCACATCGAACCCTTCTTCGGTCAAAAGGCGAGCGAAGATTCCTGCCACCTCTTGCGGCTGATGTCCCAGCCAGCCTCCCCAGACAATCAGTGCCCGTCGCGTCATGGTTGATGATAGCCCGGTTATTCGTAACGTTTCCCCTGATGTTCCACCCACCCCCCTTGCCGACGGCCGGCCGGATCGTGGTGAGTCCAATGCACGACGCCACCGCGCTCGGTCCACTGATATTCGCCGCGAAAGCGGATTGAGTCCCCCACTTGAACCGGCACCCGTGGGCTCAGATCAATGTTATGCGCCAGCAGGATCGTCCCTCCGCCGTGAACCTCCACAATCATCCGCTGATGGCGACTGCTGCCATCGGCGGTCTCCAGATCATCGGGCAGAAGCTTCACCACGGTTCCCTCCGCGGTGACGGGCACATCGCGCTGCTTCTGACGGAAGTATCGGGCGATGTCCCCCTCCTCGTTGCCGTGGCGGGCGGTCTGCGGGTTGGTTTCGAAGCGCGGCGACTCGATGCGAACCGACGAGGGACGGTCAATCGAGCCTCCTCCCGGCTGGGGCGGCTCCGGGCGTTTGGAACGGCCTGACTGCTGAGAATGCCAATAGGCCAGAGCCAGCAGGACAAGCAGGATCGCGGTTCCGGCGGGCGTTGGACGTCGCCCGGAGGCCGATCGACCGCTGCCCGTTCGCCGGACCGTCGGCTTCCGGGCGCTGCGAAGGATGGTTTGCAGAATTCGATTCAGGTTCACGATCGCGAAAGCCGCTCCGGGAAGGTGCGGCATGAGGTCAAGGCCGTAGCGGGAGCCGTGCAATCACTCCTGATCCGGCACCACCACGACCTTTTCCAGCAGCAGGTAATTCCGGCCGTTGTATTCCGTCAGCATCCCGGTGATCCGGAAGCGGAGATCGCGACCGGCAGCATTGGCCGCACTTTCCATCGCCATCAGCTTCAAATTGGGCAGGATCACGACCGGCGGGTCGCGAAGCGCCTTGCCGTCGGATTCGAAGACGAACTCCACCGTCCGCCCGTCGCTGGATCGGCTCATTCTCCCCACGCGGTCAATGATGAACGTGCCTTCCCGAAGCAGCGGCAGCGATTCCGCCCCCGGCGCAACGGATGCTGCGCCGCTTGCGCGATTGACGGTTGTCGCATCCGCCACCGGCTGCAAGGGGCGTGGACCGCTCCGGGCCGGATCGCGGAGCATCTGATCGAGCAATTCCTCCGCGGGCATAACCGGTTGCGTTGCCGGTTGACCCTTCCCGGACGGGGCAGCTGCAAGGCTGAACATCACGGCAATCCAGATTCCAAC
>JAVQWE010000381.1:0-3353 GCA_033579175.1 Phycisphaerales bacterium
AAATGACTTCAATGCGGCCTTGCCGTTACCAGCAAGGAAAACTGCATTCTTAGAGAAAATAGAAGCTAAGCTAGTACACTTCAATGCGGCCTTGCCGTTACCAGCAAGGAAAACAGCCAATCAAAAGGTGCAAGCCGCTGGTTTTAGCAGCTTCAATGCGGCCTTGCCGTTACCAGCAAGGAAAACGCTTCTGCTTTTTGCGTTCATAGCTCATGGTGAAACGCTTCAATGCGGCCTTGCCGTTACCAGCAAGGAAAACCAAAGCGTTGTTTTGCCAAAACCGCGAGGCATAGCTGCTTCAATGCGGCCTTGCCGTTACCAGCAAGGAAAACCGAGACACGCTGGGCACGTAGCAATCAGGCAGAGATTCTGCAGCCCATGTTCTACAACGTTGTGAAGGGTGACCGGTGGGGTGTTCCCGGGATGGAACAGAAGGAAAACCAACCTCCGGAGGGGGCGGCGTTCGACGTGAACCAGTGGATCGACGCCCCCAGCCTCGAGGGGCTCACCCAAGAGCAGCGACGGCTTGTCATGGAGGCCCGGCGGCGGCGCACCTCGGAACCACGCCGGCAACGTCAGCCGGAGCCGGGGCGACAGCAACCCGGATCGGAATTCGAAACCGGCGGGGGGCGCCGCGGGGGCGGACCCGGCCCCGGCAGCGCCGGTGAGCCTGTGCAGCTAGCCCGACAGGACCGCCCCCCGGGCAGCAGCTTCCCCCCCGGACCGTCTTCCCCCGGTTTCGGCCCGGCTATGGGCTTCAATCCCGAGTTCCAGCAGCAGCAGCAGCAGAACATCGCCAACATCAATCTGGCAGCCGAATTCCCCTTGCCTAATGGGGAATTTGACCCCCGCGAGCCCGCCGTCGCCGACATCACCGGCTGGGTGCATGACACCACGGTTCAACCTGGGGTGACCTATCGCTACTGCGTGCGTTACAAGCTCCGCAATCCCCTGTACAACGCCAACTTTGCCAAAAACCCTGAAGATGCCAAGCTCTTCGCACTGGCCAGCGCGGCCAGCGAATGGACGCAGCCGGTTTCCATCCCGGCGCTGACCAGCTTCTTCCTGGCTGCGGGTTTTGACGCCTCCCGCGACCGATCGGTGCGATTTGAAGTGTTCAAGTTCCAGGATGGCGTGCTGCACCGCGAAATCTTCACGGCGGGGCCGGGCGACAGCATCGGACGGGTGGAAAAGTCGATCGACTTCACCACCGGCTGGACCGTCGTGGACCTGCGCCGCAGCGGATTGCGTGCCAGCGCCGATTACGTCGTCGTCGCCGACAACGCCGGTCGCCAGCAACGTCGCTTCTTCAACACCGACCGCGTTGATCCTGAAGCCACCAAGCTACGCGAACAACTGAAGCTGCAAGCCCCGCCGGCCGGGGGTTGAGCCGCCGGGTGTGACATCCCTGTGCGCCTCCCGGCTGGGGCAAGCCCCTGTCGCCAGCCCGGTTGCGACCGGTGCGGGGCGGCTTTCAAATCTTTCGACCATTTGCCGCTTCCGTGCAGGGCTTCTACCATGCACTGGCATGAGTCACAGCCATGTGACGATCCGGATTAAGCGTCAGGACGGACCCGATCGACCCGCCCGTTGGGAGGAATTTTCCATCCCGCGCCGGCCCAACATGAACGTAATCTCCTGTCTTCAGGCGATTGCGGCCAATCCGGTCACCACCGATGGGCGGGAAACGACTCCTCCGGTCTGGGACTCCGGCTGCCTCGAGGAGGTTTGCGGGGCCTGTTCCATGCTGATCAATGGAAAGGCCCGGCAGGCCTGTTCGGCCTTGGTGGACAAGCTCAGCCCGTCCGGCGAGCCGATCGTCCTGGCGCCGATGACCAAATTCCCCGTGGTTCGCGACCTGTGGGTGGACCGCAGCCGGCTGTTCGAAGACTTAAAGCGCGTCAAGGCATGGGTGCCGATCGACGGAACCTATCATCTTGGCCCCGGGCGGCCGATCAGTCAGGCCAAGCAGGAGGAGCTATATCCCCTCTCGCGCTGCATGAGCTGCGGGTGTTGCCTGGAGGCGTGCCCGCAATACACGCCCTCCGGAAAGTTCGTGGGCGCGGCGGTCATCAGCCAGGTGCGATTGTTTAACGAACACCCCGTGGGCGCGGCACTGAAGGCCGAACGCCTGGCTGTGATGATGGGGCCTGGGGGTGTCGCAGATTGCGGAAAAGCGGGCAATTGCGTGCGAGTCTGCCCCAAGGAAATCCCGCTGCTGGAATCCATTGCGGCGGTGCAGCGTCAGGCCACGGTGCACGCGATCAAGAGCTTCTTCACGAAATGATTGGCCGATCCTCTGGATCGGCCCCGTCCGGGGTGGACCACCCAAAGCGAAGCGGGCGAGCCTCCGCAACTCGCCCGCTCGCAGTACGTCTTCTGATGTTCTACGGCCGGCAATCACCGCAAAACGGCTCAAGGGCCGGTCGCTGGGTGCTGTGCGCAGCCACGGGGTTCACCCGTTGCCGCGGCGGTGTTCACCGGCGCCGGCGGATCAGCCCGAGCGTCGCGCCGGCTGCAAGGATCAGGCCCGACGGCTCGGGAATCGGTGCAAACGTCGCCGGCCGGGCATAGCTGGGCACTAAGACCGAGCCTTCCTGCAGGTTTTCCCGGTAGCCTACATAGAAGCTCCCCACCAGACCCGTGGCCGTGGTGAACGTGAACACCTGATTGTTGAAGGTTGCCACTCCGTTGCCCATGGCATCCACGCTGATGCTCAGGTTGTACCACCCCGAGGGCGTGTTCGACAGGTCAATCGTCGCCAGTACGTTCCAGTGGAAGGGTTCAGTCCCGCCGGCGGAATTGCCGTTGCCCCCGTCTTTGGCATCGATCAGATACAGCTTCTCCGACACCGGCGCTCCACCCGGGCTGACACCCACCTTCTCGTAATACCACGCAACGCCCGTGTTACCCGCGGCGCCGTTGAAGGCGCTGGTGGTGCCCGTGCCGATGATCGTGCCGCTCACATCCGAAAGGTTGGTAAACGCATCGATCGTGCCCAGCAAGCCATACATCGTGTTCTCACAACCACGGAATTGCACGCCCGAAGCGTTGCTCTGCACCGGAAGATCGTTCGTATCGATGTATGCCTGAATCTCAAACGACGCCACGCTGTTGGTGAAGATTTTCTCGGTCACCACGCCGTTCCCACCGCCGGCGTTGTCCCAAGCCACAATCGCTTTCTGGAACCCGAAGTTCGGTGATGGAATGGCATTGGGATTGGCAACATTCACCACCCCCGGCGTGATGGCTCTGGCCGTGACGAACGACCCGGCGAACCCCGGAACCGGATCCAGGTCGTTCAACGAATCCACGTTCGGCGCCACGAACTGTGTCATGACCCCCGCAGGGTT
>JAVQWE010000382.1:0-3338 GCA_033579175.1 Phycisphaerales bacterium
GTCGGTCGGAGTGTTGGACTGGGCGTGGTAGCCCTCGCGAAGGTCAAACACCAGTGCCAGAACGGCGTGATCACCCTGCCGCAAGGCCGACTGCCCGACCACAGTGCGAATCTGAGCCAGATCGGCTGGTTGGGCGTTCGCCACACAAGTCAGCAGGGCGGTGATGATGAGGGTGAACACTCGAGTCATGGTCTTGGATTGTACAACCCGGCAGCGCAAGAGGTTGACCCGTCGCCAGCCGCTGACGAAGATTCCCATCCCGACCGGAACCTGAGGCATTGTAGCCCTCGAGGAGGCGGATTTGCGTTTGTCCAAGAGAACGGAATACGGCCTGAGGGCGCTGGTGCACCTGGCGCGGCTGGACGATGACCGCTATGTTCAATCGCGTGACCTGGCCCGGGCGGAGCAGCTTCCCGGTAAATATGTCGAGCTGATTTTGATGTCTCTCCGACGGGCGGGGTTGCTCAAGAGCCGAGCCGGTGTCGGAGGGGGATATCGGCTGGCGCGATCCCCGGCACACATCCGGGTGGTTGACGTCATTCGATCGCTGCAGCGCGGAGATGACCAGCCTTCTCGCAGGTCAAGGGATTTCCGCTCGCCGGGCGATTATGCGGTGAAATACATCTGCGGCCGGCTGGACGACGTGGTAGAAAACGCCCTCGGGGAGCTGACGCTCGAGAAGCTGCTGGATCAGATTCCTCGCACGGTCGGGGCCGGAACGTCGATGTATTACATATAGGATTCGCCTCGGCGGCAGGATGGACCCTGAAATTCTCGCAATTCTCGCCTTCAGCATCGAGACAGTTCGAAACTGGGTTCAGGACCATGGTTTCTGGGGTGGAGTGGCGATTGTCTTCGGGCTGCTGTTTGCTTGCGGCCTGGGGCTGCCACTCCCGGAGGATATCCCGCTGCTTGTCTCCGGGGCGTTTCTTATCAGCGATGCGCGGAGCTGGTTCATCGTCGGTGCCGCATGCTGGGCCGGAATCATCGGGGGTGACATCTGCCTGTATGCGCTGGGGCACAAGTATGGGATGAACATCACCAAAGTGCCGTTCATTGGCAAGCACCTGACGGCCGAGCGCATCCAGCATGTGGAGAAGCTGTTCGAGCGATACGGTGTGATGGTGGTGGCGGTGGGACGCTTGTTTGCGGGCATCCGGGGAGCCATGGTGGTGACGGCCGGAACAATCCGCTACAACTTCGCAAAATTCCTCATCGCCGACGGTGTGGCCGCGTTCTTTTCCGGGGGGTTCTTTCTGGTACTCGGGCACTGGGTGGGCCGCAGCCTGACCGATGAGACGATCCAGGAATTCAAGCACTGGTTCATCGCCGGGGCGGTGGTGCTGGTCTGCATGGTGCTGATCTGGGTCATCTGGCGACGGCGGACCGGATCAACCGTGAGCGAGCGGATTGAACAGAAGATCGAGCAACGCATTGAACGAAAGCTCGAAGCCCGGGCGGCGCGATCGTCCGACCGCCCAACCCGGGTGTGAGGGACGGGGCTTCGGCGGGGGGGCTGGCATCGGCCGGCGCGTGGCGCAGGTGGCAGGGGGTCGATCGAGGGATTTCCCGCAGGGTGCAGGGGCCAGTGTTCCGGCACCAGGGGGCAGGAGAATTGACGGGGCGGGCGGCCGGTCCTACCCTCCTTCAGAGCTTTCACAGGAGCGAACCATGCCCGTTGAGCTGATGAAACTTCCTTATCCGGCGGATGCCCTCGAGCCGCACATCGATAAGCTGACCATGGAGATTCACCACGGCAAGCATCATCAGGCCTATGTAACCAATTACAACAAAGCGATCGAGCAGGCTCCGCAGCTTGCGAACAAGCCCGTGGAGGAGGTGCTGGCCAATAATCTGGCTGCCGTGCCAGAAGCCATCCGGACAGCCGTGCGGAACAACGGGGGAGGGATCGTGAACCACAACCTGTTCTGGCAGACGATTGGTCCGGTCAATGGGCAGAAGTTCGGCGGCAGCCCGGTGGGCAACCTCGCCAAGGCGATTGAATCCACCTTCGGTTCCTTCGAGAAATTCAAGGAAGCCATGTCCCAGGCGGGAATCACCCGCTTTGGAAGCGGGTGGGCCTGGCTGGTGAAGCATGCCGGCAAGTTGGAAGTGTACTCAACCGCGAATCAGGATTCGCCCATCATGGAGGGCAAGATTCCGCTGCTGGGAATCGACGTCTGGGAGCACGCCTATTACCTGAAATACCAGAACCGTCGGCCGGACTACATCGCGGCTTTCTGGAATGTAGTGAACTGGCCGGCGGTGGAAGCGCGGTTCAATGCAGCCGGCTGACCCCTGGTAACGGTCACCCGAAGGGGGGAAGTCCTCCGACCGGCGGCTGCAACCGCATTGCCGCCGAATCAGCGACTTCCTCGAGCCCCGCAGAGCGAGGGGCGCGGGGGGCACGGCACGGGCACGACCGCCTCGTCGAGCCAAGGGTTCATGTTCGTGGCAAGGGGCGACCGATAGGATTTTCATGCCTGCCCACGGCGTGATGTTTCATCATTTTCATGATGATTTTCATCCGCGGGGGCCGGGTTCGCTTGGAGCAGGAGACCTTCTACGCATCATCCACAAACTCGGCCGCGATAGAATCCTGCCGGCTCGCCAGTGGCTGGAACGGGCCTGCCGCAACTCGTTGCGAGACGATGATTTGTGCCTCACGTTCGACGATTGCCTGCTGAGTCAGTTCGACGTGGCTCTGCCGGTACTGCGGGATTTAGACCTCACCGCATTCTTTTTCGTTCCTTCGTCGGTGCTGGAAGGGCATGCGGAGCCGATGGGGGTGTATCGCCACTTCCGGATCACCCGGTTTGACACGGTGGAGGCCTTTTATCACGCGTTCTATGCCGCGTTGGAGGCGACGTTTGATCCCTCACGTCTTGCGCGCGCGATGCTGCGATTCAATCCCCGAGAGTACCTGTCGCAGTATCCCTTTTATTCCCCGGCGGACCGGCGATTCCGCTTTATTCGTGATGAAGTGCTCGGCCCCGAGGCCTTCTCGCAGGTCATGGACCGGATGATGGCTGACTGCGGCTACGATGCCGCAACTGTCGCCGGCCGGCTCTGGATGCGCCCCGCGCAGGTGGTGCAATTGCATGCCGAAGGACACGTCATCGGCCTTCACTCCCACACGCACCCCCGACGGCTGCAGCGACTCAGTCCGCAACAACAGAGGGAAGAGTATGGCCGGAACTGGCGGGCCATTCGTCAGTTGACCGGGGAAGCTCCTCAGGCCATGGCCCACCCCAACAATTCGTATTCGCCGTACACGCTGGCGATTCTGCGGCAGCTCGGTGTCAGAATAGGTTTCAGGAACAACCTGGCCCTGCGGG
>JAVQWE010000383.1:0-3331 GCA_033579175.1 Phycisphaerales bacterium
GACTGCCGCCGAGCCGGAATTGCCGCGGATGATCCATCCCGTCAACGCCTTGCGCGTCGCCGCCTCCGAGCTGGGAGTGCCGTTCCCCGCGGAGCAACCCCGATTGAGCTACCTCGGCGGGGAAAGCCTGAAATTCTCGGCGGATTCGGAAAGGCTTTCACAGGACGAAATTCCCATCGAGGCGCGGTATTACCCCACTCCCGAGGGTGTTCGGCTGGCGTGGAAGATCATCATGCGCCTGCCGGACAGCGCCGACTGGTTCGAAGTCGCCGTGGACACCACCACCGGCAAGCTGATCCACTGCATCAACTACACCGAATATTTCCATTGGGGCGGGCAGACCCCTGAACCCGGCCCGAGCCGCGCCTCCCATCGTCAGCCGGTCGAACCCATCGGTTCCTCGCCGAACATCACCGCCGGGGGAGACACCGCGTCGTACAACGTCTTCCCGCTGCCTTATGAATCCCCTTACGACGGCCCGCAGACGATCGTCCACAACCCCTGGGAAATTGCCGGGACCGATCCGGCCACGGCGCCTTCCCCCTACGGCTGGCACGACACCAACGGCGCCCCCGGCCCGGAAACCACCAACACCACCGGCAACAACGTCAGTGCTCAGGAAGACCGCGACAACAACAACACCGGGGGGTTGCAGCCCAGTGGCGGGCCGGGGTTGGACTTCAATTATCTGGCCGATCTGACCATCGAGCCGGTCAACCAGCCGACCCAGAGCGCCGCGATTGTCAACCTCTTCTACTGGAACAACGTCAATCACGATATCCATTACAAGTACGGCTTCACCGAACAGGCCTTCAACTTCCAGCAGAACAACTACGGCCGCGGGGGACTGGGCAATGACCGCGTGCAGGCCGACGCGCAGGACGGCGGTGGGACCAACAACGCCAACTTCGCCACGCCGGCCGACGGATCCTCCGGGCGGATGCAGATGTACCTCTGGACCGCCCCCACCCCCGACCGCGACGGCGACTTCGATTCCGGCATCATCGCCCACGAATACGGCCACGGCGTTTCCAACCGTCTGATCACCAACGGAACCGGACAGATGGCCAATACCCAGTCGCGCGGGATGGGCGAAGGCTGGAGCGATTTCTACGCGCTGATGTTCCAGCAGACCGCCTCCGACACGATCAACGGTCGTCACCCCATCGGCACCTATGCTTTGAATCAGGACCCGAACACCGGCGCCGGCATCCGCACCCACCCCTATTCCTGGAACACCACGATCAATCCCATTACCTGGGGCTATTACGGTTCTGGCACGTACCAGAGCCCTTACAACCCCGGGGTAAACGTCACCCGCAGCACCGCCGTCCACTGGGCCGGCACCATCTGGTGCGCCACGCTGTGGGACATGAACTGGAATCTGATCACCAAGCACGGCTACGACAGCAACCTCTACACGGGCTACAACCCCACCGGCACCCCCGCCGAGCGCGCGGGGAATAAGCTGGCACTGAAGCTGGTCATGGAAGCAATGAAGCTGCTGATCCCGACGAATCCCAGCTTCGTTGAATCGCGCAACGCCATCCTGCAGGCCGATCAGGCCATCACCGGTGGCGCCAACCAGAACGAAATCTGGAACGCCTTTGCCCGTCGCGGGCTGGGCGAAAACGCCGTCTCCGGAAGCTCAACGTCTACCGCCAACATCGTTCTGGACTTCAACGCCCCCTGGGCCGATCCGGTGGTCAATTCGCACAGCCCCTCCGGCACGTATCTCGACACCGTCAGCTCTGTGCGATTTACGTTCAACCAGGCGATGAACCCCGCCAGCTTCAGCGTTGCCGATGACATCACCAGCTTCAGCGGCCCCGGCGGGGTGAACCTGCTCGGCTCCATCACCGGACACACCTGGATCAACCCGAGCACGCTTCAGGTGAACTTCAGCTCGCAGGTGCCTTCCGGCACCTATTCGATGACCATCGGCCCGAACATCACGGCGGCGGACGATGGCAACGCCATGGACCAGAACCGCAACGGCATCCTCGGCGAGCCCACCGGCGATGCCTACACTGCCACGTTCACGATCGCGCGCCAGCTCGGTCCGGAAACCTTCGGCTATCGCGCCGCCCAATACCCGCTGCAAAACCTCGATCTGGTCATCGGGCAGCCGGGCGTGGTGACGCTGACCAGCACCCTTGGGGCCAACGCCTTCACCATCAACCTGCCGGCGGGCAACACCTTCAACTTTTACGGGACCAGCTACACGTCGGTCATGCCCAACACCGAAGGGCTGATCACCTTCGGCTCCACCACCACCAGTTCCACCAACGGCGACCTCACAACCTCGCCAACGCAGGCGGCCATCGCGCCGTTCTGGGACAATCTCACGGCGGCCGTGAACATCTCCGGGGCCACTGACAGCGCCCTGCTGTATCGCATTGACGGCAACTGGCTGATCATCGAGTGGAGTGACATGGTTTCAGGCGTGACGCCGCAGGTGGGGACGGTCACGTTCCAGGCGATTCTGGAGTTGAACACCGGCTCCACGCCCGGTCGGATCATCTTCAACTACCCTGATCTGGATAGTGGTGACGGCATCGACCGCGGCATCGGCGCCACCACCGGCATCAAGCAGAGCGGCACGCAGACCACCGCAGGCAACCGTCTGCTGATCAACCTCAATTCCAACGAGATGCCCTGGGTACAGTCGGGCAAGGCGATTGTCGTGGGGCTGGATGTGACTCCGCCGACGGTCACCAGCGCCACCCAACTGATCGAAACCGGGCAGATCAGCCGCTTTGTCTTCAGCGAGAACGTGGTGAACTTCGATCCGGCTCGAGTCCTGGTTGTGAATCTCAATGCGATGATTTCCCCGATCGTCACACCGCTGGCAGTGAACTACAATCCCGCAACGTTCACGGGCGAGGTGGTGCTGGATGCGGTCCACCTGGACGACGGGAATTATCTTGTGAGTCTCGCCGGCAACAACGACGGCGCCGGCATCCGCGACGTGGCTGGCAACCCGCTGGATGGGGACAATTCCGCTGTCGCCGGGGGAAATTACGTCTTCTCCTTCCCCTTCTTCCGTGGCGATGCCAACGGTGACCTCACCATTAATCTGGGCGATTTCTCGGTGGTTGCTGCGAATTTCAACAGCGGCACGACCTATTCCCAGGGTGATTTCGACTACAGCGGTCTGACCAACCTTGCCGATTTCGCGATTCTGGCCAGCAAGTTCAACACAAGCCTGCCGGACCCGCCCCCGACCGGGTTTGCCCGTCCCGCGCAACCGGCTTTGACGAGGGCGCCGGCAAGATCGCCGTTCAACTCGACGGTTCCGATCTGGCAGACGATCGACCCGACGGAGACG
>JAVQWE010000384.1:0-3328 GCA_033579175.1 Phycisphaerales bacterium
AAGCTGACAGACGACGATTTTGTCCGACGGCGGGGGGCTGAAGAACTGACAGTCGCGCGCCCGCCGATCGTAGAGATATCGTTCAAACTCTTCCAACCCCCCCAGCCACTCCACCAGCAGCACACCGATGGTCAGAACTGTACCCAGAAGGAACGTCTTGGACAGCAACCTTCTTTGAACCGCGGTGAGGCGCAAGTGATGGTCTCAACGAAAGTTATGTCTTTGAGGGTTCATCCGCAACCCCTGCAGAAATTACCCAGATTGCCAGATTGCGGCAATCGTCACGCGTCGTGAATGCCGGCAGGTGAAGGCGCTTGAGCTGCCGGGAGCTATCTTCCCGGCTCTTCCCTCCCGACACGGCCGAGTCAGGGTCTGCGCCGGGCGATAACATTACTCATCGGCACTTTTCTGTTGTCGGCCGCTTTTGGCGCGTGTAGGCTCATAATCCCTGCCCGAGTGCCGCGTGCGACCGGCTGTGGGTGGACACTTCAAATGACGTTCGTGAGGTGCAAGGAGAAAATCATGCCACGGTTTTGTTTGTCGCCTGCTGCGCGCTCCCGGAAGGTGATCGTCGCCGCCGTGACGGTCACCGCGCCGACCCTGGCTTTTGCCGGCGCCGGCTTCAACAGTGGTAATGCGAGTTGGCTGTGGGATGCCGATACCAACAGCACCCTCGGCGGGAAAACTTCCTTTAACATCACGCCGCCGTCGTCAAGTGCTCTTCCCTCGCCTCCCAGCTATCAGTTGGATCGGGTCGGGACTTCCGGCACCAGCACCGCCACCGGCAAAGGCTCGATCGGTTATGTTGCCAACGCCACTACGGCCGCCTGGACGTTCGCAGGCGGCTCCGGCGCCTCTCAGGCCGATCCGGGAAACGTCTTCACCGGAGACACCATCACGAAAGTTACGTTTAACGGTTTGTTTGACGTAACGTCGCCGGGCTTCGGTCCGACCGCTACGGGATATTTCTCCCTCACGGCCGCGGGATTTGCGGGAATTGGCGGATCGACGCAGATCGCCTTCGATATGGAGTGGCGCCGCAACAGCGCCACCGGCCCGCTGCTGCGAACAGCCATCTCTGACGGCACGACGTTCCTCGGTGGTGTCAGCGGGATGAGCTTCAACAAGACCTGGACGTATTGCCTGCCGTTTTCTCCGACGAGCCTTTCCACCACCGACAAAATCTTCATTAAAGGATCGGTCACTTTCATCGCCGATAATGCCGGTACCCCCAGCGAGGTGCGGCCAATTCAGTTCGAAACGTCCGCCGCCCCGCCTACCGCAACGCTGTTTGCCCCGCAGGGGTCGAATCTGCAGTATTTCAACCCGAACACCTGGCTTCCGCCGACCAATCCCGTGGCGGGGGTCTTCGCCTTCACCGAGCCGAACGCGGCGATCCCGCAGATTCCCAACGGGGTCGGTCAACGCGCCCGGATTGTCAGCAACTCTCTGGGACCGCGGGGGCTGAATTTTGAGCTGCCGGTCACCCTTGGCGCGCTGCACATCGAAGACAGCAACGCACTTACGCTTACCGGTACCGGCCAATTCGGCGTGCTGGCGATGAACACCAACGCCGGGCCGGCCTCGATCTTCGTCGGCTCCGGCGCTGGAGATGCCGACCACGCCATCGCGGCCCCAGTGACTCTGGAAGACCCTCTGGAGGTCCGGGTGGAATCGGGCGTGCCGTTCCGCCCGGGTGGATCCAGCATGGCCTTCAACCGGCCCATCACGGCTGCGGGAACCGGGCAGCCGGTGACCATCCTCGGCACCGGGACCGTCAATTACAACGCGGCCAACAATTATCTGGGTTCGACCACGGTACAGCAGAATGGCAGGCTCCGGGCGAATGTGAACGGCGCGCTGGGAACCGGGCCGGTTGTTGTGGAGAACGGCGCGGTCGAGCTGAACGCCCTCAACCCGTTCGCAACGACCGGAACCATCACTGTCGGTCCGGGCGGACAGGTGGTCGTCGGTGGGCCCGGCATCAGCGGTGTCGGGGTTCAGGTGGCCAACGGCGGGGGGGTCTCCGGGTCCTCGGCGGCGCTGGGTGGCATCACGGTGACCGTCGGCGGGGCGACGACGCTGGATGCGGGCGCATTCATCGGACATGAGCAGTTTTCGCTGGCGCCGGCGGACAACCCGCAGAACCTCGGTAACGTTCCACAATTCATTTTTGCCATTTCCAACGATTTCGTGGACCCGAACGATCCTTCGATCGTCGTGGGCAGTGCTACGGTTTCTCCGTGGATCGGCTTCGGCAACGACCGCATGACCCGCCGGTACGGTGATTCGCCAACGAATCCGAGCGGGCAGAGTGTCACGATCGCCGGCTCGGGCGTGCTGTTCTCCGGCGCGGGAGAGCTGGTGCTCAATGCCCGGCTTCTGGGATCGGGCAACGCCGAAACACAAGTGAAGGGCAGCGGCATTGTCTCGCTGAAATCGCAGTTCAACAGCTATTCGGGTTCGATGACGGTGACGGATGGCGCCAGTCTCAAGGTTGACGGGCGACTGCCCGACGTGCAGAACCTCAACGTCGCTTCCGGCGGTGCGCTGGGCGGTGGCGGGCGGATCGGGGGGACGGTTCAGATTCAAAACGGCGGCTTGCTGGACCCCGGGCTGAATTACTTCAACACCGCCACCGGCTCGCTGCAAGTCAACAACCTCACGCTGCTGCCCCTTGCCGTGCTGGATTGGGAGTTCGGTTGCGATAACAACGGCAATCGGTTCAACGACTCGGTGATCGTGCAGGGCAACCTGGTGCTCGACGGCGAGCTGGTTATCAACCAGCTCAGCGGCTTCGATGGACAGCAGACCTACACGCTCTTCAGCTATTCCGGCGTGCTTGTCGATAACGGGCTGATCATCAGTCCGCGCAGTCCCGACATTGACGGCATGCCGGCGCCGTCGGTGGCGTCGGTGCAGATCATCCCCAACGCATCCGGTCCCGGAGGGGTGGTGGTGCTGAACATCCCCGAGCCGGCGTCGGCAGTGCTGGGGATGGCTTTGCTGGGGCTGCGACGAAGGCGACGCTGATCCTTCAGGTGCTTCGGGCGCCGCAGTTCAGCCACCCTGCGCGGCATGAGTGCCGCTCAGCGGGGGCCGCTGCGCGACAGCTGCATCTGCCGGGCGGCGGGTTGCGGGATCGATCGTCCCGGTGCCGTACGCTGCCCCGGTGAACCGGGCTGCACGTTCACTTTCGTGGTGAACGTCGGGTTGGCCGCCGACAGATTCGCGGAGATCGGGCCGAAGACGCCGGGCCTGTCGGAAAGCTTGTCGGTGAGCACGGTAAGCGAGGCCGAGGCGGCTGAACCACTGACCAGTCGCGAGG
>JAVQWE010000385.1:0-3325 GCA_033579175.1 Phycisphaerales bacterium
AGCGGTTGCCTGGACCGACCGATACCCGGGGCTGGCTGAATCGTGGATGTATCTGCGCGGCGAATCCCGCCCCGGTCAGACCATTGCCGTGGCCGGGACGTATCTGACCTATCCCTTGTTCGGCCGGCAACTCGATCGGCGGGTGGTGCATGTGCCAGTGGCCCGGGGTGTCGAATTCCTGCACCAGATTCCGCGCATCTCGGTCCGGCTGAGCGAGGCGAACCTGCTCTCTGAGGTGGTTGCAGCCGGTCAGCGGAATGCCGATCGCACCGTCTGGTTGCAACGGCTGCAGACGGCGGGGGTCGGCTATGTTCTGATCCAATATCAACCCGACGGTACCCTTCCAAGGCTAGTGGAATGGGGCTGGCTTGAGGATGAATCGCGCTTCCGTGAGGTATTTCGCACGGAACGGTCCGCCGTGTTTGCCGTGCTCTCAACGGAGTGATCGCAATCGTTGCTGCGCTGGCGTCGAGTTGGCGGCGGCCGGGGAGAACGCTCGATGGATTGCGCGGAATGAGCGCACCCTTATGTGAGGGAGATCACATTGCTTGTATCGACCGCTTCCGGCAGTGGAGACGGTGATTTCCCGGTTTCCTTCAGGACGGGGAAACATCCGCGCATCCGGATACATCGATGAACGGAAGCCGCGAGCCGTGATCCCGCCGCATCCGGGCGTTGCTGACAGCGCCGCCGGTGGGCTTGCTTTCCGACGGGGGCGATCGCATAACCCCGCGGCCATGCCCCCGATCCATTTCGAATTGAAGGCTTCAGACGGGCGCGCCCGCCTCGGGCGAGTACACACCCCCCACGGCGCGTTTGACACTCCCGCCTTCATGCCCGTGGGGACTCAAGGCACAGTCAAGGGGCTGCTGCCAGAGACGCTGGCAGCCACGGGCTCGCAGATCATTCTCGGGAACACTTATCACCTGATGCTCCGCCCCGGGGAGCAAACCGTCGCGGCCTTGGGGGGGTTGCACCGATTCATGGCGTGGCCCGGTCCGATTCTCACGGATTCCGGGGGGTTTCAGGTGTTTTCGCTGGCCGACATCCGCGAGATTTCGGACCAGGGGGTGACCTTTCGCAGCCACGTCGATGGTTCTGTGATCCACCTCACACCGCGGCGGTCGATAGAGGTTCAGAATGAGCTGGGGGCCGACATCATCATGGCGTTCGATGAATGCCCAAGCCCGCTGAAATCCAGGGAGTATCAGGTTCAGGCCGTCGAGCGAACGCTCCGCTGGGCCGAATGCAGCTTGCAGGCCCATCGAAGGCAGTCCGAGCAGGCTCTATTCGGGATCGTGCAGGGGGGGACTGATCTTGACCTGCGACGAAAATGCGCCGAGGCCCTGATTCAAATGGATTTTCCCGGCTATGCGATCGGTGGTTTGGCCGTCGGAGAGGGATTTGAAGCGATGAAATCGGTGCTGGAGGTGATGGCCGATGTGCTGCCATGGCAGAAGCCCCGTTATCTGATGGGAGTGGGCTTTCCGCGGGACATCGTGGCCGCCGTCGGAGCCGGAGTGGACATGTTCGATTGCGTCATGCCCACGCGGAATGGACGGAACGCCTATGCGTTCACAGCGGCCGGGCCGATCCGGCTGCGCAACGCGCAGTACGCCCGGGACGAAAATCCCATCGAGCCGGGTTGCGACTGCGTTGCATGTAAGTCCTTTACCCGTGGGGCGTTACGTCACTTCTTTTTCGCCGGCGAGATGCTTGGCCCGATTCTGGTTTCGGTGCATAATGTCTGGTTCTACCAGCGGCTGATGGCGGATCTGCGCCAGGCGATTGGCTCGGGCACGTACGCGGAGTTCGCGGCGGAAGATCCTCGAAGCCGACTGGGTCCGTCGGAGGACGTGGATTGGAGTCAGGATTGAACTGGATTTGCCTGCTGGCACAGGCGACGCAGCCCGCCGGGCCGCCGCCCCCGCAATGGTTACAGATTGTCGGCGGGCCGTTTCTCCCGCTGATGCTGGGGCTGGTGCTGTTGTGGGTCGTGATGATCCGCAGCAAGCAGAAGAGTGAGAAGATGCGTCAGCGGATGCTCAGCGAGCTGAAGAAAAACGATCGCGTCGAAACGATCGGGGGCGTGCTGGGTACGATTGTAGAAGTCCGCGACGGAGAGGTGGTGCTGAAAGTCGACGAAACGACGAACACCAAGATGCGTTTCCGCCGCAGCGCCATCCATCGGGTCATCGCGGAAGACGACAAGAAAACATAAAGGACGACGCAGGCAGGACGACCTTGAATGACCCCCTCGTCCATGCTCTCGCGTCGCAGTCCTGCCCGGATTTCCCATGCCAACGAACATCCCCGGTCGATTGACGCTCATTCTCGTGGTGCTGCTGGCATCCTTGTGGGCCATCTTTCCCGGCGCTTTCAAGGGCGTGTTCAAGCACGATCTGAAGCCCGGGATTGATATGGTCGGCGGCACGAGCCTGTTGTATGAGATCAAAGCTCCCCCGGGCGGCCATACCACGGATCTGGCGGATCAGGTCATGGAAGCCCTCAAAAAGCGCGTCGATCCGCTGGGACAGCTCAATCTGATCTGGCGGCCGCAGGGCAACACGCGGCTGGAAATCCAGATGCCCCTGAGCAAGACGGCCGGCATCTCGAGGCAGGCGCGGGATTCCTACGCCGCGGCGCAGCGGGAGCTGGAGGCGACGAACGTGCGCCTGGCACAGGTGCTGGATGCGATCGAGAATTCCCCCGACGCCGACACCCGCCGGGAGCGACTGAAGATTCTTGCTCAGGGCAACACGCGTCGCGAGGAAATCTTCGGCGCTATGGTCTCCACGTGGGACCAGATCGAGGCCGCCCGGGTCGCCCGCGATGCCGCCCGTCAGGCGGAGCTGGAGAATCAGTACGACCGCCTTAAACGTCAACTGGATGAAACCAATCTCACCGTGGGGGAACTGGAGACAGTTCTTCAGCTTCGCCAACCGCTGCGCGATCAGCGACTTGCCGAGTTGAAAACCCGGTTCGCGTCTCAGAATGCCACGCAGAAGTGTCAGGCCATCGATGCGTTCGTCACGGCGTTCGACACGTACAGCCGTGTGCGAACGACTCTGGACGACGCGGCGGACCTCAAGCGGCTGCTGCGCGGCAGCGGGGTGCTGCAGTATCACATCCTGCTGACGGAATCAGAGCTAAACACGCTTCCGGAAGCACAGGCGATGATCGAGCGCCTTCGGGAGCGCGGGCCGCGCGTCGAAGCGGGCGACACCATGCGATGGTTCGAGGTCGCCCGCCCGCAGGAACTGGGCAAGACCCACCGGCTGTTCTCACCCAAAGGCAGCGATAAGAAATACGTGCTGGCGTGGAC
>JAVQWE010000386.1:0-3317 GCA_033579175.1 Phycisphaerales bacterium
AGTCTGCCAGATCAACGATCGTGTCGAAGTTCGCATCGCCACCGATGGAACTGACCCTCCCTCGGAACTGTCCGTTGAACTGGATAACTGCCTGTCCGATCCCCTGAACATCGGTGATGAGCGTTGCTCGAATCGGCAAGGTCAGCGTAGCGGTTCCTGTGCCGGCCGCCGGGTTTGCCGCGATGGCCAGGCTGCCGGGACCGGCGTCGCTGTTGGGGCCACTTGAACCGGCGAGGTCTTCGCTGCCGGTCAGCAATGTGGATCGAAAGTCCGCCGTCCCCGTATTCGCGATGACATTGGCCTGCGAGGCGGCAAATGATCCGGAGGCAAGGGGGATGGGGTCGCTGAAGGCATCCACCTGAAGGTTGCGAATGGCCAGCCGTCCGATCCCCAGCAGACCGAAATTCACCTGTCCGCCATAGTTGGCGGGCGCGCTGCCGGCGGCGCCGCCGGGCGCCGGCTGCCACGAGCCGCTGTTGTTGGCAACGGCGTTTCCGCCTTGGACGAAGCGCACGGCCCCGGGAGCCAGCTCGGCGCGAATCGCCCCGAAGTACGTGGTTGTGAGGCTTCCCGGACCCTGTTGAGTAATCGGCAATCCGGCGAGGGTTCCGGAGATGGTGACGGTGGTCGCGGTCGGATCGATTGTAAACGTGGCGGGGTTCGCCAGAGCAGTCGAGCCCAGCAGGGTCACAAGACCAGCGCAGCTGCGGACCATGGTTGATCGGATCAGGCTGTTTCGGGTCTCTCCCATCCGACCGGGCAGCCTACTCAACGGCCGATCCGAAAATCAACGGAATTCTGTGGATGATCCAGATGCTCCGGGCGCTGGCGGGACTGTGTCCGGTAGCTGCCGGCGTGCACGGCCGCCGCGCCGCGGGCGACTTTGCATTTTATAAGGGTTTGGGTTACAAAACCCGACTCGCGTCGGCCGCAGCTGCGCCGACCCGCCGACGCCTTCGGGTTTGAATTTCGAGGTTTGCCATGTCGCAAGAGCAGTCTGCTGTCGCAGAACAGCAGGAATATCAGTACCCGATCACGATCGAAGACTCCGGACCGGCCACCAAGAAAGTGATCGTGGAAATCCCCCGGGAGCGGATCGAACAGAAGCTGGCCGAGCAATTCACTGAGCTCCGGCGGCAGGCTGCGATTCCCGGCTTCCGGCCCGGTCATGTTCCGCAGAAGCTCATTGAGAAGAAGTTCAGCAGCGATGTGAAGGAGCAGGTTCGGCGCGTGCTGATCAGCGAGAGCTATGAACAGGCCGTTGAACGAAACAGCCTTCAGGTGATTGGAGAGCCGACATTCGAAGACCCGCAGCAGCTTGAGCTGAAAGACGGGGAGGGGCTGAAATACTCGTTTGAAGTTGAAGTGCAACCCGAGTTTGAGCTGCCGGAGCTGAAAGGGGTGAAAGTCAACAAACCGCGGGTGGAGATCACGGAAGAAAACGTCGATCAGGCCATGCAGAATCTCCGCGAGCAGCAGGGCATGCTCGTACCGGTCGAAGACCGCGGTGTGGAGCCCAAGGATCACATCGTGGCTGATATCCACATCAAGCTGGGCGATGAAGTCGTCGGTCATCAGCATGATGCGCAGATTGTGGTTCGTCCGGGCCGGATCGGCGGAATTGAAGTGGCTGATCTTGATAAGCAATTGCAGGGGCTGAAGCCCGGTGAAACCCGGCAGATCCGGGTCAGCGTGCCGGAAACCCATCCGGCCGAAAAAATCCGCGGTAAAGAGGTGACCATCGAGTTTGCCCTCAAGGACATCAAGCGGCTGGAACTGGCGGAGATCAATCAGGAGTTCCTGGCCGATCTGGGCTTTGAGAACGAAAAACAGCTTCGCGATGCCCTTCGGGAGCAGATGGAGCAGCGGATCAGCATCGACATCAAGGCTGCGTTGCGCGAGCAGGTTCACAAGTATCTGCTTGATAACACCCGGATCGAAATCCCCAGCCGCTTGAGCGACCGTCAGACGCAGCGCGTCGTCAACCGGAGGGCCGTCGAGCTGCTGCTGCGCGGAATGCCGGAGGAAACCATCCGCGCCAACGTCGAGAAACTTCAGGTCGGCGCCCGCGAGGAAGCCGCGCGGGAGCTGAAGCTGTTTTTCATCCTTCAGAAAATCGCCAATCAATTCGGGGTCGACGTGGATGAAGCTGAGTTGAACGGCCAGATCGCCATGATTGCCGCTCAGCGCGGTGAACGACCGGAAAAGCTCAAACAGCAGATGGCCAAGGATGGCACGCTGGCCAACATGTATGTGCAGATGCGCGAGCACAAGGCGGTCGATAAGATTCTGGAGTCGGCCGAGATCACGGAAATCGACGTCACCAGCCAGAAAAAACAATGAAGCGCAGAAGTCACAGCGGTTGATCCACGGAGCCTCCACCCGCCGGGCGATGGACCGGCGTTCTCCACACAGCTTATGCAGCCTATCAGCGCCCCCATCGGCGTTGCCGATGTCCTGCCGGCCGAAGCCGAGCGGTGGCAGGCGATCGAGCGAATCGCCCGCGAGACCGCGGAGCTGTACCATTTCAGGGAAATCCGCACGCCGACCTTCGAACATTCAGAGCTGTTTCACCGGGGTGTTGGCGAGGCCACTGATCTGGTTCAGAAGGAAACTTACACCTTTCTCGACCGTGGCGGTCGTTCCATTACCCTCAAGCCTGACCAGACCGCTCCGGTCGTCCGGGCGATCCTGCAGCATGGGCTGCTGAACGATCCCGGCAGCGTCGTCAAGGTTTACTACCTCCCCTCGATCTTTCGTTACGAGCGACCGCAGAAAGGTCGGCTCCGGGAACATCATCAGTTCGGGGTCGAGGTGTTTGGGGTGTCGGCAGCGGAACAGGATGTGGAGTGCATCCTGTTGCAGTTGGATTTCTATAAACGTTGTGGCCTCAAAGACTTAGCTCTGAGAATCAACAGCCTCGGAGACCGCGAATCGAAGCAACGCTATCGGGATGCGCTGGTGGCATTCCTTCAGCCGAAACATGCCTCGCTCAGTGAGGACTCGCAGCGTCGGCTGGTGAGTAACCCGCTGCGCATCCTCGACAGCAAAGACCCCCGCGACTTGGAAGCGATCCAAGGCGCCCCGTCGGCGCTACAGTCACTGAGCCAGCGTTCCCTGGAGCACTTCGAAAAAGTGCAGCAACTCCTTGCCGAAGCGGGAGTTACATTCCACGTCGATGGGTCGCTCGTACGGGGATTCGACTACTACACCGGCACGCTCTGGGAAGTCACGGCCGGGGGACTGGGCGCTCAGAACGCGGTCGGGGGAGGCGGGCGATATGACCACCTCGTGGAACAATTGGGGGGCAAGCCCAC
>JAVQWE010000387.1:0-3309 GCA_033579175.1 Phycisphaerales bacterium
CAGCAGCATCGACGTTTTCGTCTGCCGCCACCCCACCGACGCCCCTGCCCAAGCCATCGAAGCGCTGCAGCAGGTCCTCTCGCGTCACGCAGTGGCGATGGTGGAACAGTACATTGACGGAATCGAACTGACCGTGGGCATCCTCGAGGAGCGCGCCCTGCCGCCGATCCGGATCGTTCCACGATCGGAGTTCTTCGACTTTGAAGCCAAATACCGATCTCCGGATACCGAACATCGTTTTGACACCGGGCTTCCGCCCGACGTGGTGCAGCAGGTTCAGGCACTGGCAGAAACGGCGCATCGGACGATCGGCTGCCGCGACCTGTCGCGCGTGGACATGATGATCGACCGAGAACATCGCCCCTTCCTCATCGAAATCAACACGATGCCTGGTTTTACCCCCAAGAGCCTGCTTCCCGAGGCGGCAGCGAAGGTGGGGATTCCGTTCGTTGCGCTGGTGGATCGACTGGCGCGGCGTGCGGCCGCGCGGGGTGCGGGCTGAGTCCGCTAGCAGCACGCGAAGGGTCAGTTTTCTTAGCGCAAATTTAATGTTTTGTTAGGTTGAGTCGAAAATCTGGCTCGACGTAACTCATTGTCTGAAATAGCGTTACAGCGGATTTTGCAAAATGTTCCGCGCGGAACATTCGTCGCGCTCCCCCCACGTTGGTTCCGCGCAGAACACCGGCAAGGAGCGCGCGGGTAGCCGGGTTGCCGTGGCAGACACCCGGGAAAGGGATTGATGTTCTGCGCGGAACAGTGCCAGGCGCGCCAGGATCGAACGACTGTTCCGCGCGGAACATGCGCCATCCACCGTTTCATGGTTCTGCGCAGAACAATCCTGCCGGTCGATCCCTCCCGGCAAGCTCGAAATGTACGGCGCCGATTCGATGTTCCGCGCGGACATGAAGCACCCGGCGGTTTGCACGGTCAATCCGTGTTTCAACTTCCCGTCGATCGGCTCGTAGCAGCACAGGGGTCGAGATCGCAAAGGAAGAACACCGCGACTGGAGCGTCGGCATGACTTCACGATGTGCCGCGCAGATGCGTCCGGCTCATGGAAGCCCCTGTCCGATCTCGCCTGCGTAAGACACACCCCGGGCATCTCGAACCTGTCTTCCAGTGCGCAGGGCATCATCAATTGGCCGCTGACGCCACGACCTGCACTTCTTCGTTGAGCATGCGGACCCCCTGCAGTTCCCGCACGCCGCTGCGAATGGTCATGGTCCCGGTTCCGGCAAGACCGGGGAAACGGTACCGCCGAACGGTCATCCGTCCGGGTGCGAGGTTCGTGACCATGCGTTCCTGCCGCGCGGTCCCCGGGCAGATTACGAACGCCGAACAGTCGATCTGTTTTTTGCCATAATTTGTAATAATTTGTTGCACAAGCAGATCATCGCCGTTGATGAAGGCAATCGTCTGCAGTCCCACGTCCTCCAGACCAAGCACGAGGGGAAGCGGAACGGAAAACTCGACATTGCCCCCGCCCGGCGGGTTGTCCTGCAACAGGAATTCCACCAGGACCTCTTTGCTGCCGGAAGGCGTGTTGTACGGGAACTCAATCGAAATCTCCCTTGACCACTCCTCTCCGGGATTCAGCGAAAACTGCTGGACGGAAGGTGAGAGAATCCAGCCGGCCGGTCCACGCAGGCGCAACTGGCCCGAAATGGGTGTGCGACAGGGATTCGTGAATCGCAATGTGCGGACCTGCGGACGGAAACTCGATTCAATCCGATGATTATCCCAGGCCACGCTGGCGCGCAGCCGCGCCTGCTGGCCGTCGATCCCCAGGAGAACGACCGGCATCGGTCCCAGTTGCACCCGTGCGGAGCGCCGCCCGGGGTCGCCGGGGAGCAGCGGCGTGACGTTACCCCACAAGTCTACCGCCACCGGCCGATCGCCCAGGTGCAGCGCCAGGTTGCGAACGGTCGGATCGCTCGCCCTGCTCCACAACACCAGGATGTTGTGCTCCCCGCGATCAAAGAGGAACGCTTCAACGTTTTCTGCGATCGGCACCTTCGCCTGAAATCGCGCGTTGCCCAACAGCATCGAAAGTGTCCGCAGCACCAGCAGCGTCTCTGCGGGGCGTCCGGCCGCTTTTCCATCGACCCGGTCCACCGTGTATGGCAGGGGGACATCGATCCGCCGAGCCCCGGCAGCCAGTGCCAGGGTGAATCGTTGCGCAAGGTCGCGAAGGCAGTTCAGTCGTCCGTACCGGTCCATCGGAAGCAGTTCCAGCGAGATCGAATTCGGCGCCCGCAGGGCCGGGTCTTCTCCGGCCGAACCCCCGGGCGCGCCGCGGAGATACAGGGGAAGCTGCTCCGGAAGCACCGTGACGGGCACCTTCATGGCGATCGATTCGGGCGCGTTGGCCCCCGGCTCGTACCACGCTGACCACGGAACGACCAGTTCGGGGGCTTCCAGCAGCTCGCGCAGCTCGGTCCGGATCCGGTCATACACATCCCGAAGTTCTGCGGAGCTGGCGAAATCGTCCGCGTCGTCACTGCCAAGCTGCCACGGACCGACACGGTTTGCCAGACGTGAAACGACGTAGGCCAGGTGCGGCTGCCATCGTTGCCGATCCGATTTCAACAGGTGCGACCATGAGTTGCCCCCGATGCTTTGCGCCACCACGGGTGGCGGGGCCACGAGACACGCCGCCGGCTCGACACCCAGAACACGCAAGGATTCCAGCAGATCATCCACCTTCGCGTCGCCGGCTGAAAGGACATCATTCTGCACCGTCCAGACGGGCAGTTTCACGCGTCCGGCTCCGAGCAGCGGCAGCAGATCGCGCAGCTCGTCCCAGGCTTCAAAGGGCAGATCAGTGGCGATGAGTCCGAGGCGTGGATCGGGGTCGATCGGCGCGCCACCGTCGGCAAGACGGATCAGCGCAATGGAGCGTTCGCCCAGGGCGTCACCGCCGCAGCTCATCGCGACAGTCAGGTCATACCAGCCCGCCGGGAGATCGGGCAGGCGCGTGGTCAGGCGCCGGTTTGCGGCGCTGAGCGGACGTGTGGCATGCGCGGTAATCCTCTGGCTGTTCTGAAAGATCAGTGTGCCCTCGGCATCGCGGACGGTCCATTGCGCCATCAGATCATCGGTGGCTCGATCATTGATATCGATATGCACCAGCATGGGCGCGCCGGCCGGGAAGACGTTGCAGGCGGCGTCGGTGGAGAGGCGAATCTTCGGAACCTGCGCCACCACGACATCATCGAACCAGGCGGTCCCGCGGATGTCCTGTGCATGAATGGCGCGCTCACCCAACGTGCTTACCTGCTGAAGCTGAGGCTGAATCAGCCCGAGCTC
>JAVQWE010000388.1:0-3304 GCA_033579175.1 Phycisphaerales bacterium
AAGCCCATCTGGGGGCATAACGGCCAGCATCCGGCCGCCAGACCCCGGATCGCGTGGTGGTCGCAGGGGGCGTCGAACCGGGTGGAAAGGAATATGCTCGACTGCAGCAGGCCCCGCGCGTGGGCACGCTCGTCGTTCTCCGAAAGTGTGATCCGGGGCAAATCTGCCGCCAGTTCCTCCACCGGACCGACGGTGATGAGCTGGAAGGTTTCGCCCCGCCGACGTAGCAGCGACATCACAGCGTTGAGCAGCCGATTGTTGGCTTCACGAGTTTCCACGAAGATCGTGCGTTTGCCACGCACAATGCGTTCGGTCCGACGCAGCTCTTCGATTTCCGGCAGGTTGATCGGGGGAACCATGACCGTGGCCTTCCCGATCAGATCCGGGATTGGATTCATCCCGGAAAGCTCCGGGTGCCTTCGTACCAGCGCGTTGGCTCGCGCCAGAAACACGCGCACGTGATACATCGAGTTGAACCACACTTCCGTGGCGGCGGTGGCCGTGTTGAGATTGATCAGGTCCAGCGGGCTCTCATGCGTTGCTGAAGGATCAGGCAACTGATTGCTGTGGAAATAGACGACCGACGGTTTCTTCAGCAGTTGCGGCAGTGCACGATGCAGATCGGCCAGATTCAGGGCCTCGCTGGTGAACAGAACATCGATCTCACCGATCCAGTGCCGGGACAGTTGCTCGGCAAACCACACTGATGCCGTGGTCAGCCGACGTTCGATCCGCCGGGGGGGAAGCTTCAGCAGCGTCCATTTATGGCGGCTGTGGCGGATCAGGGTCTCCAGCATCGCCCGTCGGATGCCGCCATAGAAAGGCTCCAGAGCGAGGATGTCCAGTCGAGAACCTTCCATCAGAGCGCCGGCAATGGGTCGGGCGGCGCATGCGAAGCGTTATACATGCCCCGCCGTCGATTCGCACGTAGCCGCCCTTTCACTCAGGCTCACCAACGGGCGGGGCGTTGTTCGAAGCTCGGCGACTACCGCGCGCCCTGCACGTAGGCTCGTCCCGAGCGGTACAGTTCCAGCCGTTGCCGGATCTCCTGGGATAAGGTCGTGTTCGGATCGGCAAGGCGCAGGGCTTCTTCGGCCGCGGCGATGGCACCGGTGAAATCTCCGTTTTGCGCCCGGGCGGCCGCGAGGGTGTCCAGCAGAACCGCATCGGGCTGACGTTGCAGCTCTGCCGCGCGGCTGGCCAGGCGCAGCGCGTCGGCCGGATTACGGAACCGAGGCTGGGGATGCGTCGCCAGCACCCAGGCAAGCCGCAGCAGCGTATCTACCCGATCCGGCTCGATCCGCAGGGCCTCTCTCAGCATCTGAATTCCCTCGTCCGCCCTGCCGCTGACCAGAAGACCCAGCCCGTAGCCATGCAAGGCGTCGGCGTAGTCTGGTTTGAGGCGCAGCGCCGTTCTCCAGTGCTCCAGAGCTGCCGGATAATCCCCCGATTCTGCCAGCAGCGCGGCCAGATTGTGGTGCGCCTCGGGCGAATCCGGGTTGCGCGCCAGCGCCTGTTGATACAGCTCCCGCGCCGCCGAATGCTGGCCTCGACGCGCGTACAGATTGCCCAGATGCACATAGCTCAGGATGAAATCGGGGTTCACCTTCATCGCCCGCCGGTAGAGCGACTCAGCCTCGGCGAATTCGCCCCGGGCCGACAATTCCACCGCAATATTGTTCATGGCCCCGACATCGTTGGGGTTAATCCTAAGCATTTCGCGGAACGCCGCTTCTGCCCCGGCCCGATCGCCCTTCCGCACCAGTTCGTGCCCCAGGTTGTTGTATGCCAGGTAGTTGTTCGGGACGACAGCGATGGCATGGCGCATCAGCGTTTCCGAATCGCGCCAGACGCCGACCTGCCGCCAGCTCAGCACGGCCAGCGCCGTCAGCACAATCAATCCCCCGAGCGTCGCGGGAACCCGCCAGCCCGGAAATCTCCGGAGAATGGCGTGAACCGACCAGAATGCCGCGATCGAGGCTCCGATCACGGTCAGGTAGGTGTATCGATCGGCATGCGATTGCTGACCCACCTGCACCAGGCCGATCACAGGAACCAGAGTTCCCAGATACCATGCCCAGCCCACCGCAAACCAGGGCGCGCGCCGGACCAGCACCACCGCCGCCACCGAAACGCTCGCGAGAAAGGAAATACACCCGATGATCGCGCCGGTTGCCGGCCGGACTCCGATGAAAGTGCTGGGGTGCGGGTAGAAAACCGCCAGGTTCACCGGCCAGACGGTCTGCCGCAGATAAACGCAATAGCTGATGACGGCGTTCGCCAAACGCATCTCCAGGGGTACGGCTCCCTCGTCCGGCATTGTCTGCCCGGCTTTCTGTGCATAGTAGGTCACCACGCTGCCAGCCATTGCCAGGGCGAGCAGCGGCGCTTTTTCCAGCACAACCCGCGCCCACCGCTCCGAAGCGAAGCGCCGAAGCGGCCAGTAATCCAGCAGCAGCAGGACAAACGGCAACGTAACGACCATCGGCTTGGAAAGCAGGCCGAGCACGAACATTCCCAGCACGGTCAGATACCCCCCCGCCGTCGCCCGACGTGCATATCGCTCATATGCGACCAGCGTCAGCATCCAGAAGAGCCCGGAAAGAACGTCCTTCCGCTCGGAAACCCACGCCACCGATTCCACCCGCAACGGATGCACGGCGAAGAATGCGGCGGCGAAGGCAGCCGGCCAGCGGTCGCCGGTCAGACGGCGCAGGGCCTCATACAGCAGGCATGCGTTGGCCGCATGCAGCAGCAGGTTCACCGCGTGAGGCCCGCCGGGGCTGAGGCCGAACAACTCGACATCCAGCATGTGCGAAATCCACGTCAGGGGGTGCCAGTTGCTGGCGTACACGCTGGTGAAAGCCCAGGCGATGGCAGGAAACGTCAGGCCCGAGCGGATATGGGGATTCTCAAAAACGTACTGATCGTCATCATAATTGACGAACTCGAAGTTGACGGTTCGCGTATAAAGTGCTGCGACCGATGCGGCCAGCACGGCCATAATCAGCCAATCTGCGCCTCCGGGGCGGTTTTCGCGCATGGGGTGCATCCTATCGGGCAAGCGGGTAGAATTCCTCGTAAACCCCGGCGTATCATTTGACGAAGCCCGGTAAGAGGTGCAGCATCGTCACGTCCGATTCCGTCGCAGCGACGTTCTCGGACCAGCGGTAAAGGATTGCGAATGTCCGAGCAACGACCCGAACGACCCCAGCGCAAGAACGGTCGCCAGACCCCCGGCAACGGGGGAATGAAACTGGGCCGGGGTGTCTTCGGCTGGGTGCTTTTCATCGGTCTGGCGATC